>SBAT01000163.1 GCA_005240105.1 Chloroflexota bacterium | reverse complement strand
GAATTCAACGTCGACGACAGCCTTGCGGTTGTCTTCGAGTGTTTTCACTATGGCATCAAGCTGGTTGTACAAGTTTTTGTTCCATTTATGCATGGCGGCGATGGGTTGGGGCGTGTGGGAGCCTGCAACAACATCTTCACCTTGAGCATTGACTAGAAACTCGCCCCACATTCCTGGTTGTCCAGTGGCAACATTGCGACTGAACACCACTCCTGTGGCTGAGTTATTGTCGCGGTTGCCGAAGACCATGGACTGAATGTTGATTGCCGTACCCAGGTCGTTGGGAATCCCATTGGCTTTGCGATAAGCTTTAGCGCGCGGGTTGTCCCAAGACTTGAGCACTGCAAGCAATGCCTGCTGGAGCTGCTCCATCGGATCATCGCTGACCGATTTACCGGTTGCTTGTTTGATAAGCGACCGATAGCTGTGGCAAATCTCCTGCAGGACACCGGCATTCAATTGCTGGTCGTTGGCGAGACCACGAAATAGTTTGCTGCTGGCAAGGATGTTATCGAAGCGACTGCGTTGGATACCGAGCACGATCTCTCCGTACATGGAGAGAAAGCGACGGTAGCAATCCCAGGCAGTCCGTGCACCATGCGTCTTGGCCAGACCGCGAACGATGTCGTGGTTCATGCCGAGATTGAGCACGGTGTCCATCATGCCGGGCATGGAGACCGCTGCACCAGAGCGCACTGATACCAGAAGTGGATTGTCGGCGGCGCCGAATTTTCTCCCGGTCTCGCGCTCAAGGCGGTCGAGTCCCCATTGCAGTTGATGCTCAAGCCGCTTGGGTGTGGTGCCGTGTTGTGCGAATGCACGAGCGACGGATGTGGTCACTGTAAATCCGGCAGGCACAGGTACACCGAGCTGAGTGAGCTCGACGAGTCCGGCGCCCTTGCCACCAAGAACGGTGGCAGTAGTAGGACCACCCTCTCTGAAGGAGAAGGCGACCTTTCTGGATTTGTTCGGTGTGGTTTGAACTTTAGCCATAAGTTTCTCCTCCTAAGGAGAGGGTGGTGAGTAATACCATGGGGATGCTGTCGCGGCAGGAGCTGCCACCGCCTAGATTCCAAAGAACCAATCCCCAAGCTCTGCCCGAATTGCTTCTGCTCCAGGAACTTACGCAAAACCAAGACCAATGCACTAGTTCAATGCATCGGCCAAGATATCGACAATTTATGCCGATATCTAGTCGTTGTGGGCTTCCCCATGCTGTCTACATGGGCGCGATCGCCATTCGCTGTTGACTCCAACCACCGGGGAAGGAGTATGTACTAGCCGCATCTGCCGGTTCTAAAGAATGCGTACAGCGATCTACGAAGAGATCGTCTGAACGCACCTCGAGGTTACCGAGCGCCCTTCTCATCTGAAAAGGGAAGCTCATACAAACACAGCTAATGCCGGAGGTCTTGTCATTAAACAAACCCTCCGACATTTATACTGGCCACCATCCAGTGACAAGCTGGATGGTAGCCGCCGTCGCAGTCCGAGGCAAACTCGACGACTGGTCAAATGCAGAAGATCGCTGCTCCTGCATTTGCTCGGTGTATGTAGCCCTCGACAGACTCCCGTGCCTAGGAGTGGAAGTCTGTCGTGTGCATTAGGGCCGAAGACATTGATTGAGGGTATTTACTTGTGACTCCGTCTCCGTAAAGTCACTACCCATAATTAAAAGAGCGATCCCCACAGTTTGATGCCTCTGCTCAAACCGCTTTCGTGCACCCAAGGGAGGAGACCAACGGTCTCACATATTCTGTCTCCCGAAATACGTGAGGTTGCTGGAACAATTTGTCTTTGCTTTCTGAACTACACCCCAGAGCTATTTGCCTTTTAGGGGCCAAATATGCCCTGCGAGCTAGAGTGCAAAGACAATTGTTTGCCTTGTCAGTGTTTAGCGTTACCGACAGAGCGCTTAGCCGAAGCTTTCGATTGTTAGTCCGGACGCAAGCTACGCCCGACCACATTTCCGTTTCTTTGGGTCACCAACGGAAATGTGGATTCGTGACTCCGGTTCTGCATGCTCAGTGACAAGTGAGCATCTCTACCGGACAACTAGCTATTCGATCGTGAGCCTCCTTTTGGCAAAGTCATGCATCGTAGTCATTGCGACAGCCCTTCTCTTTGTCATTTCGACCGAGCCGAAGGCGAGTGGAGAAGTCTTCCGCCGCGCCCATAAAATAGATCGTTATCAGCGATCTATTAGGACACTACCGGCCGATTTCTCCGTCGCTCGAGTGGACACCTTTGAAGTCCTTAGAAGCGGATTACTGTTTCCAGCAAGTGGGCTTCGTTGTCATCGCAGTCGATTACGATGACGCCGAATGGTTTGCCGTTGAGGTCAGTCAAGAGCAAGCCTTCCACTTGTCGGCCGTTTTCGAAGCGGATCTCGATCGTCGGGAGATAAACTCCGACGGGATACACATTCCACTCGTTGCTTTTGGCTCTGCAGAGCTGATCGGCGACTTCGGCGTTGTGGTCAGTGCAACGATTGATGTAATCAATTGCCTTGTCGGTGAAGTTCTCTGCGGCTTCCAGTTTGGGGAACTCGAGAAGAACGACATCTTCTTCGAGTTGCTTGTTGATCGCGTATGAGCTTGCAGCCAGTGCGAAGGCGATGTCGATAGCTTCCGCATCGATGCCTCTGCTGATTACGTCATTTTCTTGGATTGGGATAGTGAATTGTTTCATGGTTAGCTCCTTTGTTTGTTGTTTACAGAATCGAATCTTGGGTCAAACTTGTTTGATACTCGTCGCACTGCGCGGCGAATGGGCAGGACTTGCATCGTCCGGGGATGACGTTTGCTGGGAAATCCTCGGTCTCCATGCGTTCGTTGATTTCTTCAATTACGGGCTGCACTTCTTTTTCCAGGTATTCTTCGAGGCGATATTGCCCGGCGAAGCGTATTTCCGGCTGAATGAGCTTGGAGGCGTAGTTGATGACGAGACGGACTGGTCCGCTTAGCCACTTGTCGCGTAAGTTGTGACGCGAGTAGACGATTGCGGCGAAGAGCAGTTGCTTGAGATGCGAGCTGTGCGGCTTGTCGCTTGTTTTGAGTTCGATGATTTCAGGAATGATTTTCCCTTTCTCTTCAAACTCGCCAAGGCGATCCGGTTTGGTTACAAGCGTGCATTCATCCTTTGCTCCCGTACGCTTACTCATGAAGGAGAAGTTGTAGAAGAACAACTTCTCGGTCTTTGTTTTGGGAGACAAGTCAGCCTTTTTCTGCTCTTGCGCAATCTTTATTACGGAGTGGCAGTCTTTTTCCATCGCGACGAGATCAGTCTCTGGTGGAAGAATTCCTTCAGCTTGGAATTTCTCCAGTATCTTTTTCACACGTCTTGGATGGTCTTGTCCTGATAGGACTCTGTGAACAACTTCGCCTTTGGCAGCCTCAGGTGTTTCCACCGTCACTGACTCTTCGTCTACTCGGTTGTAGCGAAGCCAGAATTGCTTGGGGCAACTGGTGAAGCGTTTGAGCTCTGAATAGCAGAGACTTCGCAGTTTTCTGCGTTTCCTTGGTTGGTCTGTGTTCATGATGATCTCCTTATTAGTCGTGGTAAGACGAACAACAAATGCCAGGGTCGCGAAGTCACGGCCCTGGCATTTGTTGCTTGTTAGATAAAGACGCGGGGTTGTCACTCTGAGCGCCAGCGAAGAGTCTCGGCCGTTAAGGCGCGAGATTCTTCGCCTTTGGCTCAGAATGACGTTTCTCCGTTTAAGCGGCAGTCGCCTATTTGTTGGCTAACTGCCTACGTGTTCTGCGATATACGTTGGCGTATGCATCAGCAAATCTGGCAGAGATGCCGTATTGCTCGATGCTGCTCTTGATGATCTCGTCGATGCCCAGTAGCTCGCCGTTACGAACGTCGGCGTGGGCATCATCGATCGCCTGGTCGGCGGCATACTTCGATATTTTGAACACTTGCGGTTCTCTTCGAGGAGCCTGGACTGTATAGTCTGGGCTCTTCTTTTCGATCGCCATCACCGAGCAACCTCTCCAGATATGCATATCGTTATTGTTGCTGTAGTGTTGGTCATCTTCATTGTTGAAGTTGTCTGACATTTATTAGGTCCTCCTGGTGGTGACTATTGGACGGTTGGGGTAGCTGCGTGTTGAAGCAAGAGCTTGCATTGTTCTGTGACTGCTTCTTCGATATGCTGGACGCACTGCAGTGAGCAGGGCTTGTACGCTTCCGGACGTCCGTTAAAGTGCTCACGCAAGGTCGAGGTCAGGTAGCGAAGCATGCTTTCTGCTTCTTCGGCCGCGTAGAAGATGGCAACTCCGTTTAGATGCAGAAGATTGTTGCTGATTGCTTGACGGCCGAATGCCGCAAGCTGTTTGAGCATAAGCAATGTCTTGTTGTGTCTGTAGTCGGAGTGAGTCTTTATCAGCTTTTCTATACGCTCGTATATCTCAACTGATGCACGCAAGAATTTGCGCAAAGCTGATTCATTCAAAGCTGCAGGGTTGATGTTGTCCTTTGTGATGTAGTGTGACTCTTTACTGAAACGAATGTTGGCCATCGAATCCTCCTGCCGGAAGGCAGCCGCCGTGTAGGTCGGCTGCTATGCGGCGATTCATTAAGGGTCTTACGAGGTGCTATTTGGACATGATGAGCTTCATGATTTCGTCGGCGAACCAATCGACGTCATACCAGTCGGAGTCGGTATTGTTTCCTACCCTATGGATGAGCGATTCGATGGCATGTGAGTCGAGTTTGTACAATAGTCGGGATTGCACTTCTCTCACGATGTCACTTCTGTTACTTCTCACGAAGTCGCACCGTGACACATGCCTTATTTCTCTGCAGGCCATCTTCAACGATGTGTTCTGGTTTGACTCCTTGCGTGCGAGTCCAGTGTAAAGAGCACCGCATTCATCGGTGTCGTCTTCGATTATTTCCAGTTGACTCATAAGCCAGGTAGTTGGACGAATCTTCTCCCGGGCTTCCCACAATTGATCTCTGATTAATTGTGAAGACGGATCTTGCTTCTGCGCTTCTTCGAGTTGTTTAAAAGGTGCGCAGATGCTTTCGTAGCGAGCCCACATGTGGTCCCAGAAATCTTTGCCGGCTTGACATTCGTACTTGGAGTCCAAATCGTATTCTCTTATTGTCGATTTACCGTCTGGAGCCAGGAGTGTCACAATTAACATGCGATCTTCCAATGACACACAGGTATTGATCCGATGACCGTCAGGTTCTGTCCCGAGATTTTTCTTCGCCTCGTCTTTGAGAGTCTTGACGAAGTGATCGAACAGCCACGCGTCTTGAGGGACATGCTTGCTGAAACCAAACTGGCTCTCCGGATAACTGACGGTGTTTATCCTTCGGAAGATTTCCTTCATGGCGTTTGCGACGGCGTGAGGCAGCAGGTAGAAAATCGGTATTGCTTGATTGAGGCAGGCGCTTTCCGGTATGCGAACCATTACGTCTTTGTTGACTTTGTCGGTGATGATCAGTCGACCTTCGCGCGAAGTTGTCTCGAAGCGAGCCATGGACAGGGCTGATTTGTCAGCAAGAGCTTGCTCCAATTCAGTGCCTGTTTTTTTGAACTCTCGCCATTTGAGTTGAAGTTGCTGCTGGACAAGAAGCTTGCCGTAGAACGCAATGAGTATCTTTTGTGTTCCGTTGAATTGCTCGGTCATATGAACCTCCATAGGTGGGACGTGGCAAGGCAACAAGCGGCAATATAGGTATTGCCGCTTGTGCTTCTTCGGATCGGGCGTCTACGCTGTGCGAGCTGCGAGTTGATCGCAGAGGCGCAGCAGTTCGACGTACATGTAGGTATTGGTTACTTCAGCCAAGGGCAAGAAGTACTTCCTGGTTTCCAGAAGTTGCTTTCTCTGAAAGTCGACATCCGATAGCGTGAGTGCGTCGCGCAAGTTGTCGATGCGGTCGGCAAGTTTCGCCAATCGCACTTGTATGCATGAATTCGCGATGCGCTCGTGATAGGCATGGTCTTGCTCTGGCGACAGTTTGCCGTCAAGCTCGCCATTGGGTTTGGTGAGGCGCTCAACGTAGTCAGCGGCATCATCGCCGAACTGGATTTTGATCATGTCCAGGGTTACTCTGCCCTCGCCATCTTCGATTGCATCGTGCAAGAGGGTTGCAGCCAGCGATGCCATCTCTGTAATTCCGACTTCCAGTGCCAGGATAAGCATGACCCTTGTCGGGTGAATGATGTATGCTTGTTTGGGGATGTCGGAATTGCGATCTGTTTTGCGAAACTGTCCTTGGTGCGCGATATGAGCAAGACCGTAGGCAAGCATGAGGCTTAACTTGGTATCTGACGGAAGTGTGTCCAAGAGAGCTACCAGGGCCGCGAGAGCTTCTTCTTGGGTGCGCTTGTAGGTGTTTGTTGGTTGCGACATGTTGTGAGCTCCTTGTTGGTGATTAACCAACTAACATTCCGAGGAATAAACTGAGAACGAATATCCAGGCGGTTAGCTCTTCCGCTCCTTTGTCGGAGGAGAAGCTCAGCCTTTCTGGAAAGAGTTCTGACACGAATCGCACTGGTGCAGTAGCGATTGCCGAGAAGTTGCGTGCTACCGGTCGAATCAAGAAGAGAGGACCAATGAATAGTGTGCAGACAGAGAAGATGAGAAGCCCGCCTAAGACAACGAACCAGTAAACCGACGTTGCAAACAGGCAGCACAACGAGAGGACAAGACTCCAGAAGAGCCCGGCTTCTATTTTGACGCCGTCGATTTTCTTGAAGTAGGTCAAGAAGAGGATGATGGTGATGAATGTAGTCATTGGTGTACTCCGTTTATGGTGTGTTGATGCGGGTGATGAGCATGACGCCATCGCTTTTGTGATAATACGAATCGACACCATAGGCAGGGACGTAATCCATCTCTTTGGAGAAGGTGATGGTATATGTCCGTCTGACGTGGTATTCGACAGTGACTATCAGGGTGAGCGTCAATTCTCTGATGGAATTCTCGGGGGACATAGCAAACTCGTTGTTGGTTATGTTCTTGAGATAGGCGACGTTCATAACGTCTGACATTTGGTACTGGCGCGGTTGCGGAGATTCTGCGATGTATCTCTCTGTATATGACGATTGGTATGTGACTCCGTCTGCATCGAGTGTTTTCTTGCAATGAAGTGACACTTCCATGTCTGCGTTGTTCCAGCCTGTTGGTTGCAACTCGCTGCACGAGGGAAACACGCTTTTGGCTATTGCATCGGCGGCTTCTACGAGAGTGATGACTTCATCTATCGGGGTGAACTGTTGTTCGTAATAGTCTCTAACCATTCCGCTACCTCCAGCGTTAAGTGATATTGATGCCGCGATTTTGCAGCCAGATAATTACGACAATCACTGCGATTGGCGTAACTGTTGGGCCAAAGATGGAAATAATCTGCAAGTTTGTCATTCTGGGTCCCTCGTATGCTTGGATGTGTGTTGTTCAAAACTGCAACGCAACGGCTGGCAGTTAACCAGCACTCCCGTCGAAGAAGGGAGCCTCGTTGAGCATCGCGATGAAGAGCAGCAGCTCATTGAGCTGCTGCTTGCTTGAAATACCTTAGCGTCCGCGGTCGAAACGATCGGAGCTGCGATCATAGCGATCGTCAGAACGGTCTCGATCTTTGTTCAGGTTTTCATAAAAGCGATCGAGTTTTTCTTGCCTCTCATGCTCTAGTCTTGCCTTCTCTTTTTCCGATCGTTCCTTTTCCTCTTTTGCCGCCAGCTCGCGCTCTCTTTTCAGGTCTTGTTCCTTTTGCTGTGCTAGCTCCTTCTCTCGCGCGCGTTCACGAAGTTCTTCTTTCTCCTTGCGAACTTCCTCGTGCTTGCGTTCTGCATCGGCTCGAACATAGGTCACCTTTCTGTCATCAAGCGACCAGTTGTCCATTCCGCCGCGCTTTTCGACGGTAGTGACGAAGTGCGCTTCGCCGGCATTGCGGTCTGCTACTCGTCTGGTTCTGACACGGATGTCGTCACCGATGTAGTCTTCTTTGAGGCATTCGTTGTTGGTCATGGTGATATTTCCTTTTTTGGTTACTTGGGATAAAGTCTTAAGCTGTCGAACGTATGGCTGGTGTTTAACTGCAGTGCTTGAGGAAGTTTTGCCAGGTGGCTATGTCTCCCTCAAGCTTGATGCAGTGTGGAAGCTTTACTTCGTATGGTGCGAGCTGTCTCGTGTAGTCGCTTCGCATCCTGGCAATGAAGCTGTCGTAGTCTTCATTCTTCGTGCGCAAGACATGAGTAGCCATGGCTTTTAGAAAGCGCTTTGGCATGAATGGGTAGATTGCCTCGGTGTCGAAGCTGATTCCGCCACCCTGGGAGCAGCGGTTGGTCTCAGTTTGTAGGTCAATGCTGACGGCTCGATCAGCCAATAGGTCAGCCAGTGACGAATTGGAGTCCGCTAGATAGTTGCATGACCTGGCTTTTATTGTGAGACTCTGGAATTGATATTCGTTATAGCGATCAAAGTCCTTCCGGTAGGGCTCGAACAGTTCGCCTTTTCGATTCAGTTCGGAAAGAATCTTGTCGGCAAGCCATTCATTTCCATGTCGGTCAACCAGTGGTTGAAATTCCGGCAAGACAACGACGTCGTTGTTGTCGACGAGCGTCAGGTACTGGCCAATCAGAGGCAGCAATGTGTAGAAGTACACTGGAGCGCCGCATACAACAAAGTGGAGTGCGGGGTTGGCCCGCAGGTATTGCTGCATTGACTGTAAGGCAATGTCGAAAATTTCCGGCTTCTTGCTCATGAGTTTACCTCTGTTGATAGTGTGGATAATTTGGGAAAGCATTAGGGCGTGTGATTTGTCAGGTGTTTGTCGAGTTGGTTGGCCAACGCGTCGAGTGCGAGTTTGCGTACGGTGGATTTATTGGCACACATTTTTATGTAGCCAAAAAGGTAGGTGTCCGGGAATTGATCACTTTGCTTTTGTCGGGTAGCCCACTTTTGGCATCCCGATAATCTCTCTACGACTGCTTCCATACAGGTGTCGTTTAGCCAGGAGTCGAGCTTGGGCTGGACATCCCGCAGTATGTTAGTCAATGCTGTGAAGATGTTTTCTGTGCTGTCTAATTTGAATTGTGCGCTCAGGCGCTTGTACCTATTCGTTTCGGATTCAAATACGCCCTCTTGCAGGATGTAGTGCCCAAACAACTCGCAGAGGACGTCTCCGTCGGGTGGGATAACGTTTTGTGTTGTCGGATGATTTTTGAATGCTGCCCATTGTTTGGTTCTCTGCTTTTCGTCGAGATAACAATCTGCGAGCTTTTTCCAGTTGTCTGATGTGAAGAATATGCTTGCGAGATATATCTCCTTCCGTTTTTCGGGAGTTGCGGACTGCGGTATTGCTACGTGCAGTGGGGAGTTGGTGTAGAAGATGCTGTCGTTAGTCAGGATTTCGGCTCCTGATTCGACGAAATCTTTCCGGCAGAGAGCTTGAGACAGATAGTTGAGCCTGTCGGCAAATATGACTTGAAAGTCAGTGATGATGCGCTTAAGGTTCATCTCGATGATTGCGGGCTGCTTTCGCAGGTTGTTGTATTCGACGAGCATATTTTCAAAGTCGCGACTGTTCATTTCTGTTTCCCTTTGTTTATCGAGTACCTGAGATGAGACAAGCGGCAATTCATTGAGCTGCCGCTTGGGTTGTGTTTGTTGAATTAGCGTGGGCGGTTAGTGTGCCCCTCGGAAGAGCTTGCCGCCATTGGGAAGTAGAACTTCGAATACTTCGTAGTCGATGTTCTTGCGATCGTCAATGAGGTTGAGGACTTTGTTAGTCCAGCGGTCGTGTGCGGCGATCGCTGGTGGCACGTAGGCTATCCAGTCCTCGTCTCCGTTGCAGTGGGTCAATGCTTGAAACGTATTCGGAGCTTCATCGAATGTCCAGAAGGTGACAGCATTGGTTGGCAGGTTGGAAACTTGTGAGGCAAATGGTTCTGCTAACTCAGACGATGTGATTTCGTCGTTGATTGCTTCGAATTGCCTCTGGATGACGGGGTTTTCAGAATCACTGCCTGACAGACAGGACTCTAAATACTTTCTCCGAAAGTTGAGGTTGCGGAGATGTTCGATTGGGTTTGATTGATCCATTGGTCATTACCTCCCGGTTTTCAGAATCAGACACTTGGGTGTGAGCTTTTCTCCTTCTCCGCCGTTGCGAATGTATTGAGCAAGTGTGTCGTCCATGCCGATGAGAGTGTCTCTGGCTTTTAGGATTCGACTAGGCTTTGTTGGATGCATTACAGCGAGGCGCACGTCAAAGTCCGTCGACAACTCAAGTACGATGCCGTCCAGATCTGTAGTCAGCTCGACTAGCAAATCGTCGATGGTTTGCCGTCCTGCTTCTGTCCGCAGCTTTTCGTAAGGGACATCATCGTGCAAATCGGCGATGCCTTTCACTTGTTCGAGGCTCTTGCACGTCAGGTAATTGACTTTTTGCGTGAGAAGCAGAAGTAATTGCACTGATTTGTAGTCCAATTCGGAAGCCGACTGACCAAAGTTGTATTCCGTTTGGAACTTGGCTCGGTTTGCGAAGATGTACGTCAGTCGTTCGCGCACGCGTTGGGCGTAGTCCATTGTTATCTCCTTTTACCGTGATGTCTTAGCGGTGACGTAGTGGGGTTTTGTACTGCGAGTAAGCAGCCCGGCAAGCAGATAATAAGTCTGTTGCCGGGCTGTCTAGGCGTGACTACCAGCCGAGCACTTTGTTGCGCCCGGCATAGGGGTCGAAAGACACGCTGACCAGTTTCACCGGCACGTGTGCTTTGCTCTTCCAGTAGTCCTGGTGTTGTTTGTGCCAGTCTACGAAGCGCTGGTTGAGAGGACCTTCGGCGGTGTGGGTCTTCCAGTTGAGGAGTTCGCCTTTCTGTCGTGGTTCCGACCAGGTGATTTGGATCCAGGGTGGCGTTACTCCATGGGTGGCTGCGAAGAGTTGCAGCATTGTTTGCACTTGTTCTTGAGTCAGAAACATTGTTACTCCTGAAGGTTTTCTGGGTGTTACATTGATGCACTGTGTCCCGACGAAACTGCGGCAACCTGACGAGGCTTGTAGCTTCGTCTTGGTTGCCGCATGGCTGATGACGCTAGTTAAGCGTCTTAGTTGCGCAAGGTCCTGATGCCACCACCGCCGCGGCCGTGAGCTGCGAGGATGATGCGTGTACTTTTGGCTGTTGGCTTACTTGGTGTGGGCAGGCTGTAAGAGCCTGTCTGCTTGTCATAAACCAATTGGTCTCTTTCTGCCACCATCTTGAGCAGACCCTTAGAGTCTTTCAACTGCGCCTGTAAATCCAGCTCTGGTTCGTAGGTGCGAATCTTGCGCCAAGATGGTTCGATGCCATTCTTTCCGTAAGGATTTTCACAGTACGCCCAGAAGTCTGTTTCGGGATTAGACAATGCATGCTGACTGGTGTTGTTCTCAGCAAGCAAGGTGTCGATTGTTTTCCTCCAGTTGAAGTAATAGCCTTGCTCTTTCAGTTCACGCCTAGCCTTTCTGGTATTCCAGGAGCCGTACTCGACAACCGCAGTCTTGAGAGCACGTAGTGGTTCTGTCACCTCTTGCTCTCTAATAACAGCAATTGCATCCCGAAGTGTTTTGAACATGTGCGGACTGTCGTTGCGACTTTTCTCCCAGCGGTCGAAGGCGTTGCCGTAGCGACGCAAGCGACCCTTGTTGCGCAGCTGGCGGAAGCGGCGTTGAAACGGTCGCTTGTGGTCGACAAGTCGCTGCTCGTCTTCGTCTTCGTCATCTATGTCATCTGAGAAGTAGTCATCGAATGAGTCGAAGTCGTCGTCGCCAGATGGCTCTTGTTCCATCTCGTAGTCGTCCTCTATCTGCTGCCAGTCGATGTGACTTGATTGCAGCGTTTCGGAGAAGAGTTGCTCTGAATGTGCGTTGAACCATGACTGAGTGTAACGAAAAGAATCGCGAGTCAATTCTTGAAACATCAAGACCTCCTAGGTTGTTGTGGCGGACACGTGAGACGTTTGGACTAAATGTGATTCAGCTCGATGGCATAGTCCAGGTTGATGTCTACTCCGGATTGTGCATCTGGGTAGCGAACACGAATGCATACGCGGTTGTATTCGGAGAATTCCAGGCGAACTCGTCCGAGTGAGTTGCTTCCGTAGTCTTTCCAGTGCTTGGGTACTGAGACGATTACATATTCTGGACCCCATTCCTCAACGTATGTTTTGAGGATCGCGCAGAGCGACTCTTCGTCCGCAGGATTTCTGAAAATGCTATTGGCATTTTCTCTTGAATGATTGTTTTGCATAAGTTGTCTCCTCGTGAGATGAAAAAAACTGCTTCCGAAATGGCCGCGAGGGTGGCATCGAGCCACCGACTCTCATCCCTGAGAATCCCCACGTGGGTACCCGCGATATGATGCAAGCGGCAACTTTCGTTACCGCTTGCATGTTGGACCGAATTCGCATTGTTACTTCGAGGGAAATTAGTAGCCGCGTTCCATGTCCGCTAGGCGGGTGGCGAAAGCCTCAGGACCGCCTGCTTTGTCGATATCTCGCTTGAGCTTGAGTAGCATTGCATCCACTCGGATACTTTCTCTTTCCTCGTCGGTCGTTGCTTTGTCAAGCCGAGCTCGGAGTTCGGCAACTTCGGCGTTTTCCCTCTCAAGCTTCTCTTGTGCAAGGGCTTCCTGTTTCTGCTTTTCCGCCAATCGGTACTCGTTGTAGAGTCTTGTGTTCAAACTCTTGATCAGTTCTGTCGACTCTTGCATCTCGACGTTTGTGATTAGCTGTGCGACGGAATTGTCATCGAAGATGGGAGGCGTACATAGGACAACGGAAACCTTGGGACCCCAGGGGCAATCACTGGAATTGCTCCATTCGACCCATTGTCCTGTTGCGTTCATTACTGCCGAAGCATTACCGTCTGCATAAACACCGGCACAGCCTTTGACGATTGCGCCTTTCATCCCATGAATCTCCAGGTAGGAGAGAACTTGCTTTTGAGCCTGCTTTAGACTCAGCACTCCTTTCAATGCTGGTGGTACAGCCACCGTGAAGTACAGGCGTATATTATCGAGTTGTAGCAGTCGATTATCTGTAGTCATTGAGTGTCATCTCCGTGGTGATAGTGTCGTCTGTTGAAATGAGCGGGCGCCAAAACGAGCAGCGACTTTTCAGGCGCTGCTCGTCTTTGGTTTGGCCCTAGTCCTCCAGGTTGCGCGTACCCTGATTGCGGTACTTGTTGAGAGCCTTCTTGTCCGCCTTGCGCTTTCTGCGGGTTTGAGCTTCCTCTGTACCGCCGTGTCTTCCGCCGCCTTGAAAGGCGGGATCCTTAATACCCAGTTCAATGAGAACTTGGCGCTCGGCAGCTTTTTCCATCTTTCGCAGCTTCTCGCTGGAAATTGTGTATTTCTTGCTCTTTTTCTTGTCGGTGTTAGTCTTGTGCAACTTCTGCTTAGCCATGATGTGTACCTCCAGAGTACGTTAGTGTTTGTGTTTAGCTTCGGTTGGTCATTTGAATTGGCCGTGTAAAAAATGGCCGCGGGGGTGGCATCGAGCCACCGACTCCCATCCCTGAGAATCCCCACGTGGGTACCCGCGATAAGCGACAAGCGACTTGTGAATGTCGCTGGGGATATGGTTGGGGTTGCCATTCGATTAACTTTGCTAGAATGGCTGTAAAGCATTTGAACTTTTTGCCGACTTTTCCGTCTTTATCAGTAGGAATACTTCGCAGATGTAAGGAACAGGAGTTAAATCATGAGCCTAGAAGCAAAACTACTGGAGTCCATTCGAGATGAAATCAAGGGAACCAATCAGAGGTTGGACCAGACCAATCAGCGACTGGACCAGACCAACGAGCGCCTTGAAACCGGCTTTGTCGCTGTAAACCAACGGCTGGATCAGACAAACCAACACCTGGATCAGACAAACCAACGGCTGGATCAGACAAACCAACACCTGGATCAGACAAACCAACGCTTGGATCAGACAAACCAACACCTGGATCAGACAAACCAACGCCTGGAAACCGGCTTAGCTGATGTAAGCCAACGCCTTGAGACCGGCTTTGCTGCCGTTAACCTGCGTATCGATCAGAGCAATGAACGATTTAGTGCAGCAGTTGATACTTTGGGTGATCTAATAGCTGGAACTAACAAGCGCATCGATTCCGTTGATGGACACCTGTTGAATTTTCGCGCTGAAGTTATGGGCAAGTTCGATGGCATTGGCAAACTATTGCTTGCCGACAGCCGTGACTTAGAGCAGTTTGATCAGCGCATCGTTAAACTAGAGGTGCGTGTCGATAAGCTGGAAGGCTTAGGCGAAGCAGGTTGACCAAGCGGTAGTCGAAACCACCGCTTGGAGTTGCTCGCCGGATTTAAGCGTGGCCGAACCGCTCTAGCAGTTTTGGCAACACCACTGTGTTCCACACGTCTTCGGATACGTGTAGCAAGAATGTTGTGTTGGAAATGATGCCCGCTTCTGGTGAGCTTACAAATCCCTCCGAAAGGAATTGCTGAAGATTGACCTTCTTGTTTGCCGCTGCGGACAAACAGAGACTAATCTGCGTGCCTGCAAGTTTCGCAATCGGCCCATCGGCTTTGCGAGTTGCAATAATAAGACAGCCAGGCTGACTTTCGATATTGGCATTGAGCACGCCCAGATCGAAAGGCGGTGCGTCCACTGTGTCGACGAACCACACGCTGGTAGCTACCTTGGTAGCGCTTGTAGCCAGTACTTCCGCAGCGTTGGCCTTAACTTCCCACGCTACAGCCTTTTTCTTCAGCACCTCGCATGCGCAATCGCCTTGAACCATGGCAATCCACTGCTCAAAGACTTCGCCCATCGCGCTTTCGGCGACGCCGGCATTTGTATTGGCCGGTGGGAGCGACCTCAATGCTTTCAGGAGCAATTGCGAAGTTAAGCTTCCAGTCAGCTGTTGTGATCGAGGACCGTCCATGATAGCGGCATCTTGATCAATACCTGGGTATGTAATGCCGAGTGCCTTCATCGCGCCTGTCAATCCATCGGCATCCGGATCCGCCACGATGCACAGGGCATCGGAGAATTCGCCGACATTGACGAGCTCTGAACATGCAGGGTGAGCATCTCGGTATGAAATAACCGAGCGTTGACCCAGTATCTCAGCCAAACGCGTGGTTGCGTCAACTGTCTCGAGCTCCCGAGAGTTTGTTGGCAGCGCATCTGGTGCGAGCCCATGATGATCACGCACGTGGATTTCGATGCCCTCTTCGTGTAGGGTCTCAATCGCTTGCACCAACCGGGGCGTTGCCGGTGTGTCGATGAAGAGAACTTTGCGGTTCTCACTGACTTCAGCTTGTGCTCGGACAAACTCAAGAATGCTTTCACGATCCTCATCTTTGAAGGCTTTTACAAAAATTACGGGAGTATTGCCGATTTGAAGTTTAAACATTGTGCTAACTTGCCTCGCTGGTTTTATTGGTCAAACTAAGAAAAAGCTGTGACCGCTCGCTACGCGCTCCGGTGCGGCCCACGTCAAGTCACATCCCTGCGACTTCTCCCTGGAGAACCTGCGCTGTAGCAAGCAGCACCTCACAAGATGCTGCTTGCGGGGTCTGTGTTCTATGCCGCCTTCAACTGGCTTGCCAGCTGTGCAAGTACTTGCTGGGCGTTGGGCACGAAAAGACCGTAAGTCAGGTCGTGCTGCTTGTCGCGGACAGCGAGCTGGATTTCGGTGAGTCCGTTGTAGCTGAATGCGGAAGCGAAAAGGAATAGACCTCTTCCATTCAGGTCGAACTTTTGCACTTTCCCCTCGATGATCCCTTGCACTAGAGTCAGCACTTGGGCGTCACAGAGAGCATCGAGTTTGCTCGTGGGGATGCCGTTGACTGGTTGGCGACCAATCTTTACTCCTTGGCACTCGTCAAGTCTGGCGAGTTCCTGCAATTTGGCGAGATAGGAGCTGACGAGCGTGGAAGCGTTTGCGGTTGGAACAACTATTCTCATGATGAATCTCCTTTCGGGCGTGACGAGAAAGAGCGCAATCACATACGTGACTGCGCTCTTGTTGGCGTGTGTTGAACTTTGAACGGCGCAGCATTGCTGTTGCCGAGAGTGGGATCGCTGGCTTGTTAGGTGGCAATCTGCAGGTTAGTTAGCTCGGTTGAGGAAGACGTCATACCAGAAGGCATAGCGCTCGGCGAATAGAATTGGATCTGGGACGTTCATCGAACAGCGATGAAGGTTGATGTACTGTTGGACCCGTTCTTCTTTGGATTGAGTGAAGAATTGTGGGAAGTCGTAGAGTGATTTTCGGTCGTGCCAAGCATCGTGACTGGCTGTTCTGCTTGCCAGTGCGTCAATTTCTTTACCCCAATCTGGTTGGTCGATGATTGTGTCTAAAGTGGCGGTATTGCTATTCATCATTGTGTGTCTCCTTGTAGTCATTAGTGGTCGCGGATGGTTGGAATTGCACCAACAAGCTGGATCCCTCCAGCCACACGTGTCCTTCTTTCGAAGTTCACCCGCGATGACAGCGGCAACTAAGAACTAGTCTTAGTTGCCGCTGGTGAGAACACTGCGTCGGTCGGGTTGTTTATTGGTTCCGGTGCGGAACCAATTTAACGCGAACCTTGTAGCCGAGATTAGCAAGCGCACGCATGAAGCCTCTGAAGGTCTGGTCGTGGACCGCCTGTTCGAGACTGGATACTTGCGCTTTGATTGTGTGCTCGGCTTCGGCCTTTGTCCGAATGTCCCGCAAGAAGTCGGCAATGTCCTGACTTATCTGTGACTCGTTGAAGGATGTCAGAGGCACAGAACCAATGTGGCGCTTGTCCTTTTTGTCGATTGGGTAGACGGACAGCGTCACATCGCGTTTGACTGTTGCAGCCATTTTCATCAGGGTGAAAACGGTGCCTGGCAATTTGTGATTGCGCGTCAGTTTGCGAACGGTGCTCTCCGAAAGTCCGGAGAGTTGCGACATGCGTGGTGTCAGGTCTTCAACTGCTAAACCTTGCGGTTTGCAGATGTCATTGAGTCTATGCCAAACGTTCCAGCCTTGTTTTTCAAGCTGCGCTTCGACAAATTTCTCGATATCCATGAAATCACCTCCTAGGTAATGGCTTCGTATTTGGGGAACGCACGGGTTGCACGTGCTGCACCGGCGAAGTGACTTCGCGTGCTTCCCTATGCGAAAACGGAACCGCAATAGCCAATTGCGCTTCCGTTTTGTGTGCGTTAAGTTGTTTTGGACAAAAGGGCAGTCACATGAGCTTAGGGGTGAACCAGAGGATTAACTCCGGATTCACCTTTCAGTGGCGACCAGCAAACGTAGAAGATCTGCGTCTGGTTCTGTCCCTTGGTTTGGAAGGAAAACTTCGCATCCAAGGAAGCATTGGTCAACAAGTCTCCTCGGCTTGTGGCGCTGATGTCCAAGTAGTTGAGCCAGGAGTCGGAAGCCTTTACTTGCTGTCCGTTGAGTTGCCAGCCGGATTGATTTCCTGTGACTCGCACATAAGGCCAGCCGTGGTCATCGATGCCGAATATCAGGACAGTTGTGTGCCATGAGATCGGTTTTGACGAAGTCTCGCCTTTGGCGTTGAAGTAGACTGGGAATTCTCCTTCGTGGGTTTGTCGGCCGAAGACGTCAATGAGCTTCCTGCCGAATTGGTGGCGCTTGTGATCGCTGGGTCCGCGGCGAGCAGTGTCTTTGGTTTTGAATGATGTTTTGAAGTAGGGCATTGTTGAGCTCCTGTACACATGGTTATGACTAACGTAAAAACCCGGCACCACAAGGCGTCGGGTCTAAAAGCTTTGAATTTGTTTGCTGTTGCTAGATAGCTGGGTTGTACTCGTTGTTCTTGTGGAATGTATTTATGTGTCCGTTACCCTATATTTTTATAGCTTCAATACACAATAGGCTTTTAGGTAATTACGAAATGCCTATTAATGGGAAGTTTAATGCTCTGAAATTCCAATACTGTTGAGGCTTGAAGTTCAATTTCCACTTGTATTGCAAGCTTTCATTTCATTGCAAATTTACTTATTTATGGGGTAGCTTATGGGGCAAAATCCTCAAATCCAGGCACCATGCGGGTCTACGTAAGCTTACGAAAATTAGGGGTGCTTAACATATCGCGAACCCGCATGGACGCGTGGTTGTACGTAGGTGTTTTGTTGTGGTTTCGACACGACGCACTCTTTGTCATTCCGAGCATCGCGAGGAATCTGCCGCAGCGGTTCAACGTTCGTCACCAGCACGGAGTACGTACTACCTTTGCGGTAGATCCTTCGCGATGCTCAGGATGACAAACGGGGACCGTGACACAAGTCGTGGACGTGAAACTCTATCGCAAACTACTATCTCCACGCGCGTAAAAATACATCTGGTGTCATTACCAGAGAAAATGTCTTGGAAGAGAGATGGAAATTACGTTTGAGGCGTTTGTTTAATTGAGAAAGTGAATTGGATGTAACTGATACCATTTCAAATTTGCCTAGTAATAACAATTCTATTTCCCGTAGAAATCCCACCATTAGCGCACGTTAATATGTCGCGAAGTTAGCGCTCCGTCTAATGTTTGGGCTATCGCATGTCGAACATTAGACACTGCGCTAACTAGCGCTCTGTCTAATCTTTGGCGATTTAATCACTTGACTGTGAACTTTTTGGCTGCTCAAACGTATTAGTAATAGGCGTCACTTTATTTAGAGGTAATTGAAAAGTGGTACAATTATGTAGTACAACTGCAAATACGGTAGCCGCGATGAACACGTCTCTAAGGCTTGGTCCAGAATTGAACTCGCTTCTCAACAAGGCTGTTTTGAAGACTGGTAAGAAGCGATCGCGCATTATTCGCGAGGCGCTTGAATCCTACTGCCTGTCGCTTACACAACAGCCAGAAGGCTCCCTTTACGACAAGCTGATGGCCAGCAATTGGAAACCAGTAAGGACAGGGGAAAAGAACCTATCGACAGATAAGGAGCTATTGCGGAGGAGAATGCGTGAAAGAGCCGCGCGCGATAATGCTTGATACCGGTCCACTAGTTGCACTGATCAATCACGATGATAGCCGGCACGACCTTTGCGAGAGAACACTTCAGAAGCTGAAAGGTGTTGCCTCAGTCTATACAGTCACGTCGGTGTTTGCGGAAGCTTTCTCGCTTTTGCCGTCGAATAGCCGGATTGTGGATTCGTTGTTTGGTCTATTGTCTGCCATTGATTGCAAGCTGGTAACTCTTGAGCCGATGGATTTAGTACGTGCCTATGAATTAATGCGCAAGTATGCCGACCTGCCGATGGATTTTGCTGATTGTGAAATCCATATTGCTGCCGAAAAGTTATCAGTAGACACAATATTCACTCTGGATAGACGGGACTTTGCGATCTATCGACCAAAGCACGTTGGAAATTTTCGGATAATCCCCGAGTAACACATTAGACCACGCGCTAGCTGCGCGATGGCGTTTGCGCCGTCTTGCGTGCGGAAATTACGTATAGACTCCGCTAAATTGATTTGGAAATTTCAACTAGTTATTAATAGGGTAAGGGTTGATTCCTTATCTCTTTATCTATAAAAGCAAACACACAAAACCACAACTAGTGCTTATTTCAACCTAAACATCTCTCTTCTTTGAAGAGGGGGAGGACAACGCTGTGAAAAATTTGAACTGCCCGGGAGGCAAGTGCAAGCAATTGTGTCCCCCGGGCTGTGGGGCGCACGCACTTGTAGAACGTAAATGCAGCCCCAAGCTAATTGAAACTGTTCGTGCCGGTAAGGCTTGCACGGTCGAGATTCGTTTGAATAAAGAACGAACCGGCAAAACCGCCGAAGAGTTTCGCAAAGCATTGCAGAGCAAATTCAAGCTTTCAATGCTCGAAGAAGTCTTAGTTGGACGTCTTTCGCCCCAGGCGATTAAGTGTCTGACAAACAGTCTGTTTGTAGGTCAAATAGCCGACAAATAGACTGTTTTCCGTGACGATGCAGCTCTGCCGTAAGGTATCTGCGCTTAACCAGGTAGGTTTTCCTGTCCTGGGTCAGCCCCTACATTTCAGGAGGATTACACCATGGCTGATGGTAACAACATTCGATGCTTCGACGCTGACTGCAAATGCGAGTCTCAGAAAGCTGAGCCGCAGGAAATGTCGACTTCGTTTCGCAAGAGGCGAGGGCGCAAGGCAGTAACTGGCACAGCCAGTGTTGCGAAAGCTAAGGAAGAAGCTGTAAAGGCTGCCGTCGAGCAGTGCAGCGATTCCAATAGCGGACCGTAACACAGTCCGAAGCAATGAATTGCACTCTGGTCGGCTGGCTTCGGCTTGGCCGATCAGAGCTTACCAAGTATTTGTCTCCATACCCCTTTGTCATCTCGACCAAGCCGCGCATAGCGCGGCGCGTGGAGAGATCTTCCGTGAGGATACTTCAAGCGTCGGTGCGAAGCCGAACGCCGTATCGCTGCGGAAGATCTCTCCGCTTCGCGCCTTCGGCGCTTCGGTCGAGATGACAAACTCTCACTCAAGGAGGAGTGATATGTTCAAATGTTTAAAACGCGCCGGCACTATGGCGCTATTGTTCTTGTTTGGTCTGTTGGCTGTCTTGCCGGCGATGTCCTATGAGATGGACTACTTCCCGAAGTTTGACGCGAAGAAGCACTTCTACGT
>SBAT01000241.1 GCA_005240105.1 Chloroflexota bacterium | reverse complement strand
CTGTAACGCTTATGGCGCTAAATCCCTTTTTCTTCTCGCGACTGGAGATAGCTTTGCTGAACAAAAACCCTTGATCCGGAAGTGGGTAGCCCGACTTGGCTGGAGTCTCGCTCGAATACAAAACATAATTTCTGTCGTCGACAACAATTACGGAAGCTCCGCTTTCTGATCTGTCGATGGCAGCTGTTACTTCTCTGGCAATCCGGTCGCGGTTTTTAGATGAATAGGCGGAATTAAATCCCGAATTTTCCAAAAGCGCCAAAGCTACTCGCTCGTTGCTGTTGCCTATTGCGAGAAAATCCTCGCTCAGTTGTGTGGATGCCGTTTGTAGCTTGTCGTTGGCGCTGTCGTGGGTGGATTTGTACTGGTTAAAAACGCCAAGGGCGGCACTGCTTATTACCATGACCACAATCACGGTTATAAAAGCAAAGTTGAGTTTGGCCGTTAGTCCCAATGTATCGCCGACCTTCGCGGGCGCCAAGTGATAACTGTACTGATCAGCTTATCCCCCTCAGATTTGCCTTTAAATCAAATCTGAGAGTTCAAAAAGAATATTCTTTATGTACGTGCACCGAAAGATTTTTATCCGACTGATCCGGCTTTGCGCAGTTCAGCTTGGACTTGAATGGCGTGGATTAATTGGTTTGGTCCGCAATAGCCAAGCTCTAAAAGTATCTGACCTAGAGGCTTTTGCTCTTTGCCGGCGGCAACATCCTGGGTCTGGATGTTAAGCGCTTCATCCAGCTGATAAATCGTGATGTAACCTAACTGGACCAAAATTTGACCAAGCAAAGTCTTGTTTGATTCAGGCGGTCTGGCGTTTTTAGAAGATCCGGTTGTCATATTGGCTTTCTCTAGTTGTTTAAGACCGCTGGACACACCCGAAGGTGACAACTTATGGCTGCTGGGTTTCCCCCCTGACCAGGTTCGTTGGTCCTCGCCGTGCCCAACGATCTGTATCATTATAGACTATCAAATAGTTGCCAATAAGAGAATTAAAAGTAAAAGTTCGCTACAGGCAAACGGTCTGGGGGACGTGCTTGAATTGGAAATCAATAAAAGTGATACTGCATTTGGTATCAGTCTGGGTCATTAATGAGATGGCTTAGATTAAAAGGGGTTGCTGCAATATACCCCGTTTGGGTTATAGAAGCCGGAAAATCAACCTTCTCCGACAAATTTTATCGGCAAAATTCTAGATCTAGAGCCCGATAATGCTTGACATCTGATATGATTTTAAGGGGATTGTTCGAGCTGTAACAACAAAAATGGTCGGTCCTGTTCCAAATGGCGCAGGATCTGGGTGGTAGCCATGGCCAAATGTTTGCCGAAGCAGGAGCTTACAGAAGAGAAACTTTCCAGCAATGCCTTTGCCATGGCTATTCTGGAAGCTTCGCCAATTTGCATGTTCTTTTGCAATGAAAATGGACATTGTCTTTATGTAAATCCGGCGTATGAAAAACTAACTGGATTTGAAATAGGGAAGTTTCTTGGGCGTAGCTGGGAAGAAGTTGTGCACCCTGAGGACCGCGCTCGGGTCGTTACGGAATGGAAATTGGCTTGTGCAGTCGGAACTGCCTATGAAAATACATGCCGGCTTGTTTGCCAGGACGGCTCGGTCGTTTGGATTAAAACAACGGCTAACAAAATAACGTCCTCATCTTTAAGTGGTTATGTAGGAACTGTAGAAAACATTACTGCTGTTAGAGAAGCGCAAGAATCAAAAATGAATACGTGGCGTTTAGAGCGCCTTGAGGAATTTGTAGCTACTCTGGTTCATGATCTTAAAGCACCGTTGGTCGGAGCCGACCGCGTTTTGGAAATGTTAGTTAATCGTTCAATGGGGGATTTAAATTCGCGCCAATTGGATGCTATTGCACTGTTGAAAGCAGGCAATAATCACAAGTTGAGCATGATCCAAAAGCTGCTTGATGTATACCTTTTAGAATCAGGACAGCAAGAATTCCAGTTTGAACCATTAAATGTACGTGCTGTAATTAACGACAGTATTATTGACTCGGCAAAAATGGCAGAGCAGAAAAATATTAGAGTGGAGTTTGATTGCGCACCGAACTTGCATTCTCCTGTAGCGGACAGGAAAGGTGTTGCCGAAGTAATGAACAACTTATTGCGCAACGCTTTGACCTATTCGCCCGATGGTGGATTGGTGCAAGTGCAGGCACAAAACAATCATCAACATGTAGTGATTCGTGTTGTTGATACAGGGCCAGGCATTTCGCCCGAAGATCAAGCATATTTGTTCTATCACTTTGCACAAGGACAAAGCGGCGGACATTATGTAGCCAATACAGGATTTGGTTTGTACACAAGCCGGCTAATCGTAGAGGCACATGGCGGCACAATAAGCTGTCGCAGCGAACAGGGGCTGGGATCCGTATTTACCGTGATGCTTCCTTTAGAAGCAAAAAAATAGTTGCGACATTATTCGCCTGAAGCTACGTCTGGACCACCATCGGACATACCGTCGGACATATTGAAGCGTAGCAATTCCCTGCGCCATTCAAGATCGGCCTGGGCTTCCTTGAGAAGGCTCTCTAGTCCTTGGTAGTCGGCAAAAGATAAATCAACAGCAACACCAATGTCGAATGTCAGTTTGACTCGTTCATATGTTGGAGTGCAGGCAAGGCAAGCCATATGCTCAGGACCACATATTTCAAACATGCGATTCTCGTCGCTTTGAACCGGGTCCTTGCGCCAGCTGATGTAATCGGCAAATTCCTCATCCTCCATGCTCTGCTGGATGAGAAGCACGAGTGCCTGGTATTGTTGCTGGTTTAGGT
>SBAT01000101.1 GCA_005240105.1 Chloroflexota bacterium | reverse complement strand
GCGCCAAAAGCACAGCCAACAGCTTTGTCAGCTGTCCTTGCTTGGCATTTTTTTGGTTGTTCTCTTGCATTTTGTTTGCTGGGGCTAAGGGATACAAGGGTGCCTTGGGGGCTTTTCTCCCGGTTGGCTAACATTAACTTGCGGTGTGGTCGTTGTCTGTGGGGGTATTACGCAGCCAAATGCGGTTATTACGAATTCGGACCGCATTAACAAACTCTTTTAACGCTCCGGCACTGCAGAGCCAGTGCCTTCGCTTGCCTTCCGGCAACCGATCTTCGCTCCGCGGCGGATTGCTCAATCGCAACCCTTGCTTCGCTGCATTAACAAACTCTGATCAAGAAATTCGTCTCAGAATTAAGCAAGCAAAAAATGCAAAAAAGCCCGAAAGGCCGATCCCACGATCGTTTCGCATCACAGGCGGTATCACATGCGGAAAAGCAGAACTGCTGGCACAAAACCAAAGTTGCCGTTATCATAGTATGCATCGAAGGAGACGACACCGTGGACAGTACCAGCCAACATTTACCGAACTCATTTACTAACTTTTCAATTCCCGACCACGATCAAAATCTAAGCCTTGAAGGACTCGACGGTCTCTTCACCTGGGCATCGGACATGGTGGCTGACGGTCAAGATCCGCAAGCAAAACAAGTCAGCGAACAAAAGCTTCGCCGCCGGGTTTTGGAAGTCGTCCAACAAGCTCGTGAGCAAAAGGTGGCCACTGAAGCAAGTTCGGAAGTCTCCTACCTTCAAAGAAGAGTAATGGCTCTTTTAAACGGCATGACCGGCTTAAGCACCGAAAACGCCGACTTAAAACAGATAATTTTGCTGCAAACGTATGCCATGCAAGTGATTCCGGAATTAGAAGCGGAAATCAAGGGGTTGCAATCCCTGGACGGCGAGTGCAAGCACCTGAAAGCAACCCAAGAGTCCTTAATGAACACCATATCCAAAATAAAGATCGAGCGCGATATCCTGGATGACCTGTTGCGAGCAGTTGAACTGGAAAACGATCGCCTGGGCCGAAAATTGAACGAAGCCAGAGATCAAGTAACACTGCTATCCTCACGCCGCTGGTGGCACTACTTCATGCCGAAGTTCATGCGTGTCAATCAAATACTAGACGTCAACAACGGTTAGTCAGGCAGCTTGCCTTCAAATCCACGCTTACTGGGGACATAGTATTTCCTACCGGCAAGCTCCTTGGGCATGCACTGCATATCCGCCTTGCCCTCTTCATAGTCATGGGCGTATTTATACCCGGAAGAATAACCAATCTCTTTCATCAACTTAGTTGGCGCGTTGCGTAAATGCAAAGGTACCGGATGCTGGACTGTGTTAAGCGCATCCTTGGCCGCTGAATTGTAGGCCGCATAGACACTGTTTGACTTAGGCGCTGTGGCCATATAGACAACTGACTGCGCTAAAGCAATCTTACATTCAGGCATACCAATCAACTCCACCGCCTGCATGGCCGCCACTGCTTGAGCAAGTGCCTGAGGAGCTGCCAGACCAATATCTTCGGATGCAAACCGCACAAGACGCCTGGCGATATACAACGGATCTTCGCCAGCCTCCAACATACGCGCCAACCAATATAACGATGCATCAACATCAGAGTTACGTATGGACTTATGCAATGCTGAGATCAGGTTGAAGTGGTGCTCACCATCTTTGTCATACTTCAATACTGCTTGTTGCACAGCTTGTTTGATGTCTGACTCGGAAAGCTCCTTTGCTCCGCGTCGCTTGCCTACAAGAACTGCCAATTCCAAACTGTTGAGAGCAGTACGCGCATCACCTGATGCGTATGTTGCTAAAAACTGCAACAACTCATCTGATACCACTAACGACTCATTACCCAAGCCTCGTTCTTTGTTTTCGAGCGCACGGCGCAAAATGAATATCAAATTGTCCAAATGCAAATCATTGAGAACGAATACCTTCATGCGAGATAACAATGCGGAATTGATCTCAAATGATGGGTTCTCAGTTGTCGCACCAATCAAAATGATGGTGCCTTTCTCCACATAGGGAAGAAAAGCATCTTGCTGCGCTTTATTGAAGCGATGAATTTCGTCGACAAACAAAACCGTCCGCCGCTTTTCAAAATTCATGAACGCTTCTGCTTCAGCCATCAAGGCTTTGATTTCCTTAATGCCGGAAATCACTGCCGAGAAAGATACCCACTTACTATTTGTCTTATTGGCAATTATGCGAGCTAAGGTTGTCTTTCCTGTACCGGGCGGTCCCCAGAGAATGAAGGAGGATAGCTGATCGCCTTCGACCATCTGACGCAAAAGCCCGCCTTCGGCAAGCAATTTGTCTTGTCCTACAAATTCGTCCAAGTCGGCAGGCCGCATTCGCTCGGCCAGTGGCTGTTTGGAATCCATAGGCTAGCGCGCCAAGAAAAACACGGAAGGTATGAGCGTCATCAAGAAGCAGAAGATCATCACCCAGATAATGGCTTTGTAGTTGTTTCGAAAGAAGTCAAGCATAAGAGCCTCTCTAACCCGCTGCCATCTATATATAAGGAATGGCTGGATCTATTTTATCCCAAATTGGACCCAGTCCAGCCATACAGACATCAAGAGGTAGTCCTAACAATGTCCAAATATCTTCAGTACGGCATATACACAAGCACAATCAGTCAGGGGGCATGTCTAACGACAGGAGATAACCACAATGACTAAATTTGACAAGACGCAAGTAAGCGATGCGACCAACACCACAACCGACAGTGCCGAGGCCCTCCAGAAATTCGCCAAAGAAGCTCAGGAAGCAATAGGCGCAATATCAGAATCATACAAAATGGAACCAATCGACTTAGGTACCGGCGACACTTTGTACGAAGATCCGTTCGGTCTAAGCCAGACGCTAAAGATGAAAAATGGTGACTGCTTGCGTTTGGGGCGCAAGGAAGGACGAATAATTAGCCTCACCGACAAAGACGGAAAGCAAATCGCCATCCCTGGAGATGGTAAGAATCTTGCACCTGCTGATTCTCCTACAGAAATGTACCGTCTTTCCAATGGTGCGTTGTATGTAAGAGACAAGCAATCGGGAGAGCAGACCCTCGTTAACGCCGACAAATCAAAGATAGTTATCGACAATGAAGGAATACGCGAGATCCAACGCGGCAATACGATAGTATCGTTCGGAAGAAAACAACCAGTTAAACCAGGTGACTTTATTGAAGCCAGTCCGCCAGAATATGGAGAATTGCACCCGGTACGTAAGTAGTGTCCAAAATTCCTTCAAGCATCTGTTTTGTGCAATTCGGCATAAATCCCAGCTGCCAGCTTGGCTGAAATTCCAGGGACAGCAGCCAATTCCTCAACGGATGCTTCTCTAATTTTGTCAAAAGAACCGAAGTAATCTAATAGCAATTTCTTACGTGAAGAACCTACTCCTGGTAAATCATCCATACCAGACGCGAGGGACCTTTTAGCACGACGCTTGCGGTGAAAGGTTACAGCAAATCTATGTGCTTCATCACGCACTCGCTGCAGTAGATGAAGTGCTTCGCCTCGGCGAGGCAGCAAAACCGGATCTGATTTGCCCGGCAAATAGACTTCTTCTTGTTTCTTGGCTAATCCAACTATGTCGACATCATGAATTCCCAGTTCCGACAAAGCTTCGCGCGCAGCACCCAGTTGCCCTTTGCCGCCATCAATAATAATCAGATCAGGCATTGGTTTACCTTCTTCGGTAATGCGCTTATAGCGCCTGCCAACAACTTCTTTCATAGAAGCAAAATCATTTGCTTCGCCTTCAACTCCTTGGATTTTGAAAGTACGGTAGTCAGACTTTTTGCTCTGAGCATTCTGAAACACCACCATGGAGGCGACATTGTCCACACCTTGAATATTAGAAATATCAAAACACTCGATACGATGAGGTAACTTGCTCAATCCCAACTCTTCCTTTAGCGTAGACAAAAGCAATGCCACCTTTTGGTCTTCATGCGTTTCTTCATCCAGCATTTGCATCAAATGTGATTGCGCATTTTTATAAGCCAATTCAATTAGATCCGACTTGCGTCCTTTTTTCGGCATGATTACTTTTACGTTTCTCTTCGCCTTGCCAGTTAACATTTCCGCAAGCGCATCGGCATCTTCAAGATCAAGACTGACCAGGATCTCCTTAGGAACAGCCACGTCCTCACAAGCAGTATAGAATTGATCGACAAAGCTTTGAAATGCTTCTTGCGCGCTCGTCTTTTCCACCAGCGGCAATGTGTAAGTATCAGATGCCACCAACATACCTTCTCTTACTCTAAGTAAACATATAGCCACGGTTTTTTCCGTGTGCGCTTCAGCCAGTACATCCTGACTCATTTTCCTATCGGCGACAAATACTTGTTGCTTTTCGACCACCGTCTCAAGAGCGCGAATTCTATTGCGGATTTTGGCGGCATGTTCATATTCAAGCTTCTTAGAAGCATCGGCCATTTCTTTTTTCATCAGGTCCAGGACTTCATTTTGTCTGCCTGCAAGGAACATCTCTACTTGCTCTACCATTAGGTTGTATTCAGGCTCTCCCACCAATTTCTGGCAAGGTGCCAAGCAGAGCCCAATGTGGTAATTCATGCAAGGGCGATCTTTAAATGGCGGCTTTCTCTTCTGGCGCATGGGGAAAACCTTGCGCAGGATTTTCACAGTCTGCCACATAAGACCAGCTTCTACGTATGGACCGAATACCTTTGCTTTCGGGTTGGTCTTGCGAAACTTAGACGGTTCACGCACCATAATCAAGCGCGGGAATGGCTCGTCGTAGGTAATTGCCAGCCATGGATAACGTTTATCGTCCTTAAGGGCCACGTTGTATCGTGGTCTGTGCCTGCGTATCAAAGTCGACTCAAGAATGAGAGCTTCTTTTTCCGAATTGGTCAAAATACTTTCAATGCACGTAACTTTCGGCATCATAACAAGCAATTTCGGCCGTTCCCGCCAACCGGTACTATTCCAATATGATTTAACCCGAGAACGTAAGCTCACAGCCTTGCCTATATAGACAATCTCATCCTGCTCATTCTTAAAAATGTAGACGCCAGGCGTATCCGGCAATGAAGCCAGCTGCCTTTCCAGTTCATCAGAGGTTTTTTTCGTCATATTTAATTCTACATTTTACCGGCTAGACGTCGCTTGCGGGACCAACTGCCTTATTCGCGGGCAATCCGCTAGATGTCGGCGACATATCCTCACGAGGATAGGATTTGCGGCGCGCAGTCTTAAAACCCGGCATAGCCGCTTCGAGAGCTTCACTCAAGTACTCGACTGCGACAACTTCCAGTCCTCCCTTTTTTAGACCGGACAATTCATTACCTGCCGAGACAATAGCTTTGGTGAAACCCATGCGCTGGCATTCTTTTAGGCGACGGTCAATGGCGGCAACGGGTCTTACTTCACCGGACAAACCAAGTTCACCAATTACCACCAGTCCTGGATCAACTGAACGGTCCAGTGAAGAAGTGGCCACTGCCAAGGCAACACCTAGATCGCCTGCCGGATCGGAAAATTCAAAACCACCAACAACATTCACGTAGACATCTTCACGAGCAAGCGACAATCCAGCTTTCTTCTCTAGCACAGCCAAAATCTGCAGCACCCTACTTAAATCGAAACCATTTGCCACACGGCGCGGGCTGGGATATGCAGAAGTTCCCACAAGAGCCTGTACTTCCAACAAGAGTGTTCGTGAGCCTTCTCCAGTTGCCACAATTGCCGTTCCCGATGCTGCTTGTTTATGACCGAGTCGTTTCAAACGATCGGCAAGGAATATGGCACTGGGGTTATCGACTTCTTTTAGTCCTTCTTCCTTCATGGAAAAAATTGCCACTTCCGCAGTTGAGCCAAATCTATTTTTTACTGCCCGCAGAATTCTCAGTTGTCCGTGACGCTCACCTTCAAAATGCAAAACAACATCGACAATATGTTCGAGAACTCGCGGACCGGCAATTGATCCGTCTTTGGTTACGTGACCAACAATAATCATGGCAATACCGCGAGACTTGGCCAGCACTTGCAAAACACCGGCACATTCACGCACCTGTCCAACTGATCCAGGTGCAGAACTAATTTCCGGATGATAAATAGACTGAATACTATCAATCACGACTAAATCAGGCTTACTATCAATTATGTAACGCTCAATAGAATCCAAATTCTGCTCGGAAGTTATGAGAACATCAACCGACTCATCGCCTTGGAACGTACGCCCAATGCGCGCTGCTCGAAGTCTCACTTGTTGCGCCGACTCTTCGGCAGAAACATAAAGCACACGCCCACGTTTAGCCATAAGACGTGCCATCTGCAAAAGCATGGTCGACTTACCAATACCTGGATCACCGGCTAAAAGAATTACGGAACCTGTTACAACCCCACCACCCAAGACTTCATCGACTTGTTTAAGTCCAGAAGCAAATCTTGCTTCATCTGTCGGCTCGACAAAATCCAATACTATGGGCTTGCTTTCAACAGACGAAGCTTCTTTGGGTCGTCCTTTGCCCGTGCTTTCAGCCGTAATCTCTTCTACCAAGGAACTCCAAGCGCCACAATCCGTGCAGCGGCCTAAAAAGCCCGAAGAAGCAAATCCACACTCTTGGCAGACCCAACGAGATCTCGACTTAGCCATGGCTAACCTCGCGAAAAACTTAACTAGGCGCTAGTGTAATGGCTTGCCATACATTTGTAAATGTTAGAATTGTCATCTAAAGTCACAAGAAGCGAAGCAAGAGTTGCGATGAGCAAGTCGCAGCTGAGCAAGCAACGAAAGGCGGATGGCAAGCGAAGGTGTAGGCGATAGCCGGAACCGGAGCGTTATATATGTCCTCACCCGGTTCGATAATTTTTACTTTGGGTCCAATCGTCGTACGATGGTACGGGGTGATGATTGCCCTGGGTTTCATTGCCGCCACTTACTTCGCTCACCGGCTGGCCAAGAGTTATGCAATTGATCCCGAGAAAATTGTCAATTGCATTTTGATTTCCTTCATTGGCGGTATTATTGGCGGCAGGCTCTACTTTGTCGCCCTCGAATGGCCGACATTTGCTTTACATCCGGAAAATATTTTGGCTACCTGGCAAGGCGGGCTGTCCATTCATGGCGGCATGATCGGGTGCGTTCTAGCTGCCTATGCTTATTGTCGTTTCAACAAGATTTCATTTTTGAAAGCACTAGATATCGGCGGAATAGTGGTATCACTTGGACAGGCAATCGGGCGTTGGGGGAATTTCTTTAATAACGAATGTTTTGGCGGTCCTGTCGATCCATCGTTTCCTCTCAAGCTCTATATCCCTGACGAGCAAAGACCTGTCCAATTTCAAAATGAGTCTTATTTTCACCCGGCTTTTCTTTACGAATCCGTCTGGGATTTACTGATCTTTTTGTTGTTGTATTTCTACCTGGGCAAGAAGCTAAGACCCTTTCCAGGCGTCACTTTCATGGTCTATCTGGCACTGTACTCAATCGGGCGCCTGTTGATTGAACCACTACGCACTGACAGTATTATGAAGTTCGGCGTTCAAGTACCTGTTGTAGCATCAATCGTCTGCCTGGTAGTAGCCGTTGTCGCAATTGCATTTCTGATGTCTAAATATAAGAGAGTTAGCTAAGGCTCAATGCCCCTACTCTGCCACAAAAGACATCCCAAACAGCTTTGTTCACAACATTGTCCGGCATCTTTCCGGAAAATGCCGAAATAAGTCCGTCGACGGCAAGGTCCGACATTTTTACCCTTGTTGCTTCTGTAGCGCTGCCGATATGGGGCAATAACACGACATTGTCCAAAGCGATAAGTTCGGCTGGAACTTCTGGCTCATTCTCGTAAACATCAAGTCCGGCGCCTCTTAATTTACCCTTGTTGAGAGCGGCGATTAGGGCACCAGTATCAACCACCGGACCACGAGACGTATTCACTAAAATAGATCCTGGTTTCATAAGGGAAAGTGCGCGCTCATCAATCAGATGATGCGTATCCCTGGTCAACGGACAATGGATGCTAATGAAGTCAGAGCTGACAAGAAGCTCATCGAGACTGACATATGCCGTTTTGAGCTCAGCTTCTGTACGAGCATCAGCCGGATTGCGCTGGCTGTAAATCACCTTCATGCCGAAGCCTAGACATCTGCGAGCAAAAGCTTGTCCGATACGACCTAATCCAATGATACCAACAGTTTTATTTGCTAAGTCGGCACCGAGCATCAGATCAAGTTGGAATCCCTTCCACTTGCCGGCTCGCAAAAATTTATCCGCTTCCACAATTCGCCTGGCTGTTGCTATAAGTAAGGCAAAAGCAATGTCTGCCGTTGCATCGTCAAGGACGCCAGGCGTATTTAAAACTAGAATGCCTTTTTTGGTTGCTTGCTCAACATCTATATTGTCATAACCTACGGCGACATTAGCAATGAGCTTAAGATTTGGATTGTGGTCGATTACATCCTTGGTCACCGGTCCGGACAATTGACAGACAACT
>SBAT01000397.1 GCA_005240105.1 Chloroflexota bacterium | reverse complement strand
CCATGCCGTTGTCACTAATCCCCACATTTTTGGTAATGCAAATAGCCGGCTTTACGATGAACAACATGTCTTTGTTGGGACTGGCTTTGGTCATTGGTGTATTGGTTGACGACGCCATTGTGGAAATTGAAAATATTGTTCGCCATATGGGGATGGGCAAAACTCCCTATAAAGCTGCGCTTGAAGCAGCCGATGAGATTGGTTTAGCAGTTGTAGCTACTACTGCCACCATTATTGTTGTTTTTGTGCCTGTGGCTTTCATGGGTGGCATACCGGGCAAATTCCTCAAGCAATTTGGTCTAGTCGTGACTGCAGCGGTATTTTTCTCGCTTGTTGTCGCTCGTATGCTGACTCCTCTGATGGCTGCTTATTTCTTGAAACCTGTCAAAGAATCAGCAATGCACGACAAGCTTTCCAAAATTTACGACAATTTATTGGACAAGGCGTTGCACCACAGATTGATAACAGTATTAGTTGCCGTGGCCTTTTTCATTGCCAGCCTTGGTCTGTTTCGCATGATGCCGACCTCCGTCATGGGTAATATCGACCGTGGCGAAAGTATTTTGTCTGTTGAGTTGCCCCCTGGCTCTACTCTGGCGCAAACCAAACGGACTTTTGACGATTTAAGTTCGATAGTCACGAAGCGCCCGGAAGTGCAGAGCACGCTATGTCAAATTGGTAGCGCTAGCACAGGAAGATTCGGCAGACCATCCGGAGCAGGTGAAGTGAGCAAGGGTACTATCTTTATCACCCTCAAGCCAAAAGGAGAGCGCAAATTCTCTCAACAGGAGTTCGAGGATGATATTAGACCGGACTTGAATACCGTACCTGGCGCAAGACTTAAATTTACTGTCACAGGTGGTATCACAGGCAAGTTGAAGATCATCCTGGCTAGTGACGATGGAGAAGCCCTGGCTAAGACTGCTAATGCCCTAGAAGAGCAAATGCGAGGTATTAGCGGCTTGTCGGATATTGTATCCAGTGCCTCGCTGGAAAGACCGGAGATTCAAATCATTCCGGACTTTGCCAAGGTAGCTGAACAGTGGGTTTCTGTTAATTCAATCGCCCGTACGGCATTGATTGCCACGCTAGGCGATGTTGATGCAAATTTGGCGAAATTCAATTTACAGGATAGGCAAATCAACATACGTGTTCAGCTTGATCCTCGCTATCGTTTGGATCCGCAAGTAATTGGTAATTTGCGTGTCTCAAGACTGGACGGCAAATTGGTGCCACTAGCTTCTGTGGCTTCAGTGCGTTATGGCAGTGGTCCTGCACAAGTTGATCGTTTTGATCGTCTGCGCCAGGTAACAATTGATGCTAGTTTGGCCAATAATTTGACGCTTGGACAGGCTCTGGAAAAAGTGCATAAACTGCCGGCTTATAAAGAAATGCCGCAGAGCGTGAAAAACATTCCAGCCGGTGATGTTGAAATTCAAAGAGACATCTTCTCTGGCTTCTCCTGGGCTTTAGCAGTTGGTATTCTGCTTATTTATGCAGTGCTCGTGCTGTTGTTTGGTGGATTTCTTCATCCAATTACGATTATGGTTTCATTGCCCTTGTCTCTGGGTGGTGCGCTGATGGCGCTTGTTATAGCCCGTGAATCATTAGGCTTCTATGCTCTAATCGGCATCGTGATGCTCATGGGTCTAGTCACTAAGAATGCGATTTTATTAGTTGAATACTGCATTGTGGCTATGAAGGAAGGTATGGGCAGAGCTGAAGCTATTGTCAAATCAGGACAAGCCCGTATGCGTCCAATTGTGATGACGACTGTGGCTATGATTGCCGGTATGATGCCAATTGCCCTCAAGTTTGGTGCCGGTGCAGAAGCTCGAGCCCCTATGGCAGTGGCCGTTGTTGGTGGTCTTATCACATCGACTCTTTTAACTCTGGTTGTAGTGCCTGTTGTCTTCACCTACATTGACGACTTCCAGATGTGGATAGTTGGCAAAATCAGCCGTCTGTACAAAAAGGGATTTGCTCATAACGGAACACACTCTCATTCGGAAGAAGAGCAATTAATCGGCTCCCGAGACGAGTAAGCCCGGACCCTTTGTCATTCTGAGGCGCCAGCCGAAGAATCTTGTAATGGCGATCCGTTGTAACTTCGCCCATAGACTGAGTACTTCGGACACACGCTGGAAGATACTCTTCGCTTTGCAGAATGACAAAGGGAACACGTCACCAAGCAAAAAGGGAAGAGCTAGCTCTTCCCCTCTCACAAGTTTTAAACGGAGTATCTTTTACGACACCTTACCGTGATCATCGCAGTGTCCGCTGTGGGAGTTGTGCAAGTGACCGTTGACCAGATAGTCTACGTGATCACCATGTGGCACTCCATTGTGACCGCAGTTGTCGCCATGCTTGTGCGCAGTGTCATGGCTGCTGCAGTCGTGACCAGTTGTGCAGGCGGCTTGATTGGAACCACCGACAGACAGTGTGTGCTCATCGACGTGTGTATCATGCACATGGTGCAAGTGGTTATCGTGCAGATAATCAGTATGACCATCATGCTTAATAGCTTGGTGACCGCAATTGTCGCCATGTTTGTGATCGTGACCGTTATGTGTATTGCAGTTCAATTTATGGACTCCTTTCAAAGGGTTTCTTCTTGTTTGAACTAATGACTCAGTATACTATACGGGGGTATACTATAATACTTGTTAACTCGGGTTTGTAAGGATCATTCCATGTCACATGAAATCAAGGACAAGCCGAAACTGATAAACCGTGTAAAGCGCATCCGTGGGCAGTTAGCGGCTGTTGAAAAGGCCTTGGAATCAGATCAAGAATGCGCTTCGATACTGCAAACCATTGCTGCCTGCCGTGGTGCCATTAATGGACTGATGGCCGAAATTATGGAAGATCAAATCCGTTGTCACGTGTTAGATCAAGACGAAAAACCCTCAGCCGAGCAATCGAAGGCAGCTCAAATGCTGGTAGATATAGTCAAGGCATATCTTAAATAACGTTCCGGTCTCGCGTACCGCTCGACCTTCACTTGCCAGCCGGCTGCCCTTCTTCGCTCAGTGGCGACCTGCTTATCGCAGCTCTTGCTTCGCTTCTTGCTAGCTAGTGGTCGTGGCCGAAGCAACTGCGCAATCTGTGATTCATTACGCTGGCAGCAATTAGAAATACGCTGCCTAATACATTTATTGGGATTTCACCGGCTGGTCCGATCATGTTCTCAGCGAAGAAGCTGCCAAAAATCACCAGTGATAATCCAATACACATTGAAGCGAGGACCTTCTTTTGTCCATGCTTGAGATATCCCAATGTTATGGCCAATGCGCAAAACGGCAATATTATCAAAGCTAGTGTTTCGTCACTGATGCCTAGGTCAATGGCAGGCATAACTGCCAGCAACACGGGCATCGCCAAGCAGTGGACAATGCATACGGAAGGTCCGACAACGGACAAGACATTGCAGAAGGCGGCGCCTCTTTCACTCCAGCTGGTATTGCTTTCCATGATGATTTCTAACCCATGATTTTGACCAATTAGGACTGAAACTATACACGATTTAATGATGCTTTGCAGCCTTACATTACATAAAATAGGGCTATGTTAACGCGCTGCCCGCATCTAGACTGCAAAGAGACATTTGAGCTGCCTGCCGATCCATCACCGGCAAGCGGCTTATGCTTGGTTTGCTCTAAGCCAATGTTCTACCGGTCGTTGCTTTACTCAACCAAGATGGATGAGCGTTCAGAGAGGCTAACCGAACACTTATTTACACATGAGACTATAAACGATCCTAAGCTTGAGCCTATTGTTGTGGTCTGTGAGGACGTGCGTAGCCTCTGGAATGTTGGTTCGATTTTTCGTACCGCTGATGGAGCGGGCATCTCTCGACTAGTTTTATGTGGCATTACAGGAAATCCGCCACGCAAGGAAATTGCTAAGACAAGTCTTGGTGCTGAAGATACTGTTGCTTGGAATTATGTATCATCCGCTCTCAAAGTCATTCTGCCATTGCAGAAATTGGGATATCAGATTGTCGGCTTGGAACGAACCGAGAATAGCCAGGCAGTGTCCGAACTTTTAGCCAACGGAGCATTAAAAATTCCGATGTGCCTAATTGTCGGTAACGAAGTAACGGGCCTATCAGCAGAGGTCCTTCATTACAGCGACATCGTGTGCCACTTACCTATGCGAGGTATGAAAGAGTCTTTGAACGTAGCTGTCGCGTTTGGTATCGCCGCTTATGCAATTACCGAATCGCTTCCACAATTGTGCCCGACGCGCATGTAGAGTGGCAATTGGATTTTGTCATGATTTTCTAGTTGGACCGTTCCTGTGTAACTTTGGCCAATTCTTCTTTGAGTTTGCCGATAGCCGTGTCAAAGCGCGGCAAACAGTGTTCGTGCTTTGGGTTACCGGCGAACTTCGTGTTGTGTTCGTGCTTCTCGCGCTCAAGATGATCAATTGTGCGGACTAGGTATTCTCTGTCGATTGCTACTTGCATTTTGTGTCCTTGCTTTGTGTATTGGTCTTGTCATTTCGACCATTTCCCTTTGTCATCTCGACCGACTGAGCGTTAGCGAAGGAGTGGAGAGATCTTCCGTGACGGATAGTCGTTCATAGTTCTGTGGACGATTGTCGGATCGCTGCGGAAGATTTCTCGACTGCGGCTGCGCCTCCGCTCGAAATGACAAAAGGGTGTGTCCTCACTTCGTAGCCGATGCCATCAGGCGTTTGACGCGCTCTTGATCAACTCGATTGCGCCAATCGCCGTTGTACTTGAAAGCGGAGCCGACGATCAAGGCATCTGCGTGTTCAGAAAATTCACGTATATTGTCTACGGTTACACCCGAACCAACAAGCACTTTAGCTGAGGTAGCCAGGCGCACTGATTCGACTTCACGAATATCGGCGGGTTCGCCTGTAAAGCCGCCAGTGACAATTACGCCGTCAGCTCCGAAAAATTCCGCTGTGCGGGCGGTTTCCGTGAGACTCACATCTGCTGTTATGGCATGAGCAGAATGCTTTTTCTTGATGTCTGCAAACACGCGTATATGACCAGCCTTAAGGTAAGCACGTCTGCGCATAAGTGCTGCCGCTGATGACTCATGCATCCCTTCGTCGCCCACGTGCGCGTATACAAATCCTTCTACTCGGATAAAATCGGAACCACAAGCAACCGCCACACCAAGTGCTTCAATATTGGCTGCTGCCAATAGTTGAATGCCGACTGGTAATACGGTCTCATATTTAACAGCGTTAGCCACAACCGCCATTGCTGCCACTGTCTCGGGCTCCACCCGTCCTTTTAGGTAAGGCGCATCGTGCATGTTCTCTACCAAAAGAGCATCGACACTTTCTTCTTTGTATGTCATCGCATCATCAAGCGCGCTACCTAGGATTTCTTCCATGTTACCGTTGTAGCCGGCTGATCCAGGCAAAGGTGGAAGATGAATTACGCCGATAACAGAGCATCTACGTCCAAACATTTAGTAACTCCCGAAGTGTTTAATAAGAATTGCGCGAACAGGTGAGGCTTCAAGCTCCATAAATTTTAGTGGTGCTGCTACAAGGAAATAATAGCCTTCTGCAACAAGGGTTAAGTCGAGGTTTTCTAACCACGACATCCCCGCTTCGATCAATTCATGATGTGCGGACAGACTTTTAGAATTGACCTGGTCCACGGAAGGAGTGTCAATGCCTATCAGCTTTACACCGCGCGAAGCTAAGTATTTGACTAGATCGACTGAAAGGCAAGCATAATTGTCTTCGAAAATCTCATGTCTCAGTTCTTTTGCCGTTTTGAATAAGATACGTTCTGGGAATTTTTCCATTCTTTCCAGAATGCCCTGTACCTGATCAACAGTGATTTCTTTCTTCATTGGCGCCAAGTTAAGCACCAGGCAAGGGCCAATAAACGGTTTAAGTGGAAGTGCGCCGGCTGTACTGTCATCGCCGGACAAACTGCCGACAATGTGTACAGGCGCATCAGCATGTGTACCTACGTGCGGACTCATGGTCAATTTGGTCAAGTTGAAGCAGCTTCCGTTATCTAGCGAAACTGTCACTTCCTTGCTAAAAGGAGTATCGCCAGGAAAACAGGCGGTCTTCGAAGTTATTGGAATGGAAATATCGATCAGCTCGAAGTCTTGCATGCCATTGCCTTAGTTGAGAAGTGAAAAGTGTTGTGCAAATGCGCGTTTTTGGGATCAGGCTTTTCGTCTGCTCTTAAACCCAACTGATGGAATAATTGTTTGACGATTGTCTCCATGTGATGCATGTCAGTGCCTGAGGCAAGTTTAATTACAATGCCAAGCCCGTTGGAATATTTAGGCGTCGGCGAAATTGCAATTGCTAGTAGTCCATCTGCACCTTGTTTGGCAAGAATTGTTAGTCCATCAATCTCTGTAAGCTCACCTTGCATGATGCGTGTGTCTATGCGTCCGGTACCGCCAACTATCTCTGGAAACTGACTCATGTAATTCCGCAGACTGGGCCATTCCCTGAGCATTGGTTGCACATCTTTAGGTGCTTGGGCAATTTGTTCCGGTGTGCAATCGCTTAGAAGCCGGACAAATAAGTGAGACAGACCTTCAATAGGAAAGGCATAGTTTGGTATCCGACAGCCGTCGGTTGTAGTTGGAAATGTTGTGTTTGTGCTATTCAATAGAAAAGCAAGCAGTGTCCGGAGAGGCTCGAAGTGCTTCCCTTCCGGATTTAGATAGTCGGTAATTGGAAGTTTACTTGCTGTCATGGCAAGGAGATATCCCATGTGCTTGCCGCTGCAATTGTTAAAGCTGGATTTTGGATTCTCGCCCTTGTCTTTGAGATGTATCCGATCCGCTTGAGCCATAGGATATGTGGCTGGACACTGTAGATTTGATTGATCGATTTTCCCTATCGAGGAAATTTCATCGAGTAGTTTTAGATGAGTCGATTCCGCGCTGTGCGAGGATAACATCAAAGCAAAATGTTTCGGTTGGAGCGCGGGATAACTTGCCTTGAGAGTAGGAAGATGACTAAGCAGTTGCCATGGCTTAAGACACGAGCGAGTCCACAGACTATATTTGGTATCGCCTGTGTCTATAATGGCATTTCCCTTACCGTCAACAACAGAAATTACGCCGGAAACCGTCACTTCAGTTTTGCCGGATCTTTCAATACTATAAAGTGGCACCCAGGGAAAGGAATCCAAACCCATCTCCTTGTTGACAAGCGAGTTGTTCTATATTAAGAGCATAAATAGTAGCAAATAGTGCCAATCGGTATCACTCTTGTCATCTTGTCTGAAATTTGGTAAGCTAGCTTATAAGCTAGCTGGAGGTAATCATGCAAGAAATAGGGGCTTTTGAAGCCAAAAACAAACTGTCGAATCTATTAGATCAGGTAGAGAACGGTGCCGAGATAATTATTACCAGGAGAGGGCTACCTGTTGCGAAGCTGGTGCCTGCTCGTGAAGTGGTTAATCAGGAACAATCACGACTGGCTGCAGAGCGAATTCGGCAGAGAGCCAAAGATCTTAAAGCAGGCAGGTTCTCTTGGGAAGAATGGAAGCAATACCGTGATGCAGGTCGCAGATGAGTATAGTCATTGATAGTTCCTATTCTCTGGCATGGATCTATTCCGATGAGATAAGCTCCAGCTCGCGACAAATACTAGAGACTGTTACTAGTTCAGGAGCCTGGGTTCCTTCTATTTGGCCTTTGGAAGTTGGCAACAGCTTCCAAAGTGCTATTCGCCAAGGACGCATTGAAACTGCTTTCAGAGACGCAGCGCTTGCAGATCTGAAGCTTTTGGACATCAAGGTAGATACTGAAACCGCACTATATGCCTGGTCAGCGACACTTCAGTTATCGCAAAAATTCAAACTTACACTCTATGACGCATGTTATCTGGAATTAGCACAACGCAAGAGCCTTCCACTGGCATCGTTGGACAAAGAATTAAGGGCGGCCGGCAAGGCACTCGGACTTACTGTGATGTAATGGCGTAATAAGCACGGCAAATAGATAAAGCGATAGGGAATATAGGCTCTATGGGCGATTTGTTGGGGGAGTTTGTTATGGCATTCGGACGATATCTGTCGCCGGCTTTGATGTGTGCTGTGGTGGTTGTTTTGCTCGCGAATCTCTGTATTAACAAGCTATGCAATCATGCTGCGTAAATCAATCCGTGATTCCGAAGCACAAGTCATGGAGTCGCAGGTCAAAGGTATGAATTCCTTGGTCGATTAGCTATTTTAGAGCTCCGTCGTTGGTCTCCAAGGTGGCATATGTGGCTCGTCTGTTTGAGCAGCTGTGGTGGGTTGGTTCTTTTTGTCATCGGACCTGGAATTCAGCCTCCCGAATCTGAGGGCGATGCCGGTGAATCTGGAGGTGGAGGTGGCGGTGGCGGTTCTGGTGGTGGTGGCGGTTCTGGTGGTGGTGGTGGCGCTGGATAATGCCATTCACGTGTTTGTGGTGACTGGTCCTTGGTTTCGTGTGTCGTAAGAGGTTTGGGCCAAACTTCGTAAGAGTGATCCTTATCAGTCGCCAAAGCCATGCTTGTGACGTGACCATCTTTGTCCCTTTGCACGACAATGCGCGGATACTGTCCAGCGGGTGGATTGAGTTTTTCCAGCTGTTCGGCGACTTTATCTGGGTTGCCCAAAGTATTTATTAGATCGCCTACAGTCTGTCCTAGCTGCTCCAGCAACGGTCTCATTGCTTCAATTCCCCACTGTCCAATCTGAACCAAAGCGGTAATGCCGCCAAGCACAGTTGCTATTTCAAGTACGATTGCTGGTATTGCTGGAAGCAACCTTTCGCCGGATTCTATGGCTTGCCCGTCAGCTGGGGCTTGTCCTCGATCTGTTGGCGACTCGGTTTCTGTCGTGGAAGCTGTATCCGTAGTTGACACTTGTCCCGTCAATATGGGCGTTTCTGCACTTGTTGCACCGCTAGAGCGTTTGGAGACATCCGCGGTGTCATCGTGAATAGCTGGGGTGGGAAACTGACTAAGTGTCTTTGAATCAACAGCACCTGTCTGCTCAAGGGCATTTTTGGCTTGATTTAGTTGCTCTTTGCTGCCGACCGCAAGCTCGGATGGGGCAGTACCGCCATGCCCGCCGTCCTGTGTCTGCTTTGGTTTCTCGGTCTGCTCGTGCGGGGTTGCCATAATTTACCCTCGGTGTCCGAAATTAAGCTTCTAGGTTGGTTATTCCCCTGTATCAAGCACAAGGGTAGGCTTTTCATAGGTTAAGCTTGATATTTAATCTGACTCGACTATGTTTGCAAGCTGAGATAATTGCCCAGGGGGAGATACAGCGACATGTTTACAACGATAAACCTCAAAAACTGGATTTCTGAAAATCGGCACCTGCTGAAGCCGCCTGTTGGTAACAAGTGCGTTTGGGAAAACCGCGAGTTTATCGTCATGATTGTCGGCGGTCCAAATACTCGCACTGACTACCACGTCAACCTAAGTGAAGAGTTCTTCTACCAGCTTGAAGGCGATATTGTTCTCAAAGTTATAGACAACGGTAAGCCGACAGATATATCAATCAAAGAAGGCGAGATATTCCTGTTGCCTGCTAATACGCCGCATTCTCCACGGCGCCCGGCTAGTACGGTGGGTCTTGTGATTGAGCGTCAACGTAAGGAAACGGAAATTGATGCTCTTCAGTGGTATTGCGAGAACTGCGGCGAGAAGTTGTACGAAGAAAAATTCAATTTGACGGATATTACCGGCCAGTTTCAGCCAATCTTTGAACGGTTTTTCAATAGTGATGCGAGCAGTTGCAAGAAGTGTGGGACCAAGGCCAAGCAATGAATAAAATTGACATACACACGCATATTCTTCCAGCGGAGCTTCCATCTTTTAAGGACAAGTATGGTTATGGTGGTTTTGTTGTTTTAGAACACCACAAGCCTGACAGAGCCCGCATGCTAAAAGACGATGGGCAATTCTTTCGGGAAGTTGAATCCAATTGTTTTGATCCGGCAGTACGCCTTGCTGAAATGGATAAGCTAGGTGTCAATGTACAGGTGCTTTCAACGGTTCCAGTGATGTTTAGCTATTGGGCTAAGCCGGAACATGCCCTGGACCTTTCGCGCTTTTTAAATGATCACGTAGCTTCTGTTGTAGCGTCGTATCCTAAGCGCTTTGTGGGTCTGGGCACCCTGCCTATGCAAGATCCGGAATTGGCTGTTCGAGAATTGGAGAGATGCGTAAGAGATTTGAAACTTGCTGGTGTGCAAATTGGATCACACATCAAGAATTGGAATTTAAGCGACGAAGAACTTTTCCCTGTCTTTGAAGCAGCTGCCGAGTTAGGCGCTGCGATATTTGTGCATCCCTGGGACATGATGGGCCAAGATCGCATGCCTAAGTACTGGTTGCCCTGGCTTGTCGGCATGCCTGCTGAAGTTTCGTTGGCAATTTGCTCTATGGTTTTTGGTGGAGTGTTCGAGAAATTACCGAAGCTTAGGGTGGCATTTGCTCATGGTGGTGGCGCCTACTGCATGACTTTGGGTCGAGTTGAACATGGCTTCTTGTCGCGCCCTGATTTGTGTGCCGTCGATAACAGTGTCAACCCAAGAGATTACTGCGGACGTTTCTTTGTCGATTCGCTCGTTCATGATCCCGGTGCGCTTAAATACGTAATTGATGTCCTTGGTGAAAACAGTATTGCTCTGGGTTCGGATTACCCATTCCCGCTAGGCGAAGCTCATCCTGGGTCTATGATTGAATCAATGAATGATCTCTCAGATCAGACGAAAGATAGGCTCTTGTCGGGATCAGCTCTGGCTTGGTTAAATAAGAGTGCCGCCGACTTCTTTCCCCTTTGTCATTCCGAGCAAAGCGAGGAATCTACCGCAACTTGACGTCGCCCGAATTACATAACACTTGCCGTGTTTCCCTGCGGAAGATTCTTCGGCTAAAGCCTCAGAATGACAAATGGTGATCGATGAAGACAACGAATACAATGAAATACGAGAATAGCGAAGCATTTGCCCTGACGATGGATCGTGATGATCCATTGAGTGCTTACCGATCAAAATTCGCCTTTCCTAAGCGCGACAATGGACATCCGTATATTTACCTTGCCGGCAATTCGCTGGGACTGATGCCGCTTGTCGCCAGAGACTATGTGAATGCTGAGCTTGATGATTGGGCGGCATTTGGGGTTGAAGGACATTTGGGCGCGCGTAAGCCCTGGCTGCCGTATCATGAGAATTTGACGGACATGTCCGCGCGTTTAGTAGGCGCTAATTCTTCCGAAGTAGTCGTAATGAATAGCCTGACCGTCAACCTTCATTTGATGATGGCATCGTTTTATAGGCCTAACAAAACAAAGTTCAAAATCTACATTGAGTCAAATGCCTTTCCCTCAGATCAATATGCAGTTCAATCTCAAGCGAAATTTCATGGATTTGACCCCAAAATGGCAATCGGTGAATTCAAGCCTCGCGCCGGCGAACTGACATTACGCACGGAAGATATCCTGGAGACAATTAACAGAGAAGGAGAATCGCTGGCTCTAATTGTTTTGGGACAAGTCAACTACCTGACTGGTCAAGCTTTTGATATCCCGGCAATTGTCGATGCTGCTCATAAAGTGAATTGTGCTGTGGGACTTAATCTGGCCCATGGCGCCGGCAATCTTGTTTTGAAATTGCACGATTGGAATGTCGATTTTGCCGTATGGTGCAGCTACAAGTACTTAAATGCCGGGCCTGGGGGTATAGCCGGCACATTTGTGCACGAGCGGCATGGGAAGAGCTTTGACTTGCCCCGCTTTGCCGGCTGGTGGGGACACAACAAGAAAACACGCTTTGCCATGCCCGCAGAATTTG
>SBAT01000087.1 GCA_005240105.1 Chloroflexota bacterium | reverse complement strand
GCTGCCTCTCATGCCTCGCCTTTTGCCAAGTGGGCGGCGTTATAATAGCGGCGTTAGAACAATCGTCACGTTTGCAGGTTGTACATGAAAGAACTTGCCTCGCAAGATAAGCGTGCTTCAACTCGCGTGCAGTTGAACTCGCCACCTGCTGAAACTCTCCGCTCTCGCAGAACTCGCGAGGGTGGAGCTGAGCTACTTACTTATTGCGGGCTGGCTGCCGTTATTTTGTTCTTTTTCTTCAGAACGGTTTTTCTTGGTCTGCCAATTTCTAAGATTTGTCGCATGGCTGAGTGGGATTCGATTTACAGCGCCTATGCCACAGGTAAAAGCGCTCTTTGTGATCCGTCCATAATCCACTTGCTGGTGCCGCATTACTTCCTGGTTGCTCATATCTGGAGGAGCGGGCATCTGCCGCTGTGGAATCCTTACAGTGCTTGTGGTGCACCACTGGTCGGCGATATTCAGGCAACTATCTTTTCGCCGTTGCGCCTCATCTTTACCCTTTCTCCCACCATGTACGTGTACAACCTGTCTATGGTGTTGGTCGTCGTTGCGGCAGCTGTTTTTACCTTTGCCTTTTGTCGGCAATTAGGTTTGAGTCGACCGGCTTCACTGCTAGCGTCAACGGCTTATGCTCTGTGTCCTTATCAATTGTTTTACTTGGAATTGTTATCCGGTCAAGCATATTGTTTTTTCCCGCTTGCCAGTTTGCTCTTTGCGCGCGCGGCAAAGACAAGGACCTGGTCGAGTTTTGTTGCTTGTGGAATTGTATCGACTCTATTGATAATTTCCGGACATCCGGAGACTTCATTCTTCGGCATATTTTTTGCCAGCTTACTTTTCGGCCTTTTCATTCTTACCGGTGCCACTACTCGTTATGGCGTAATAGAAAATATGGGTAGGCGGCTGACGCTTATCGCCGGCGGTTTGTTATTGGCCGGTATTGTTTCATTTTGCCTTGCTGCTCCTGTGCTGTTGCCCTTTGCTGAATACCTTGTTAATTCAGATTGCTACAAGTACGGCGTAGACATTTCCGGTTATGTCCCCTGGCAAGGTGTCCTCTACCATCTATTGCAACCTGGTTTCAATCAGGCAAGCCCTTATCTGGGAATCGTCACAGTTTCACTGTGGCCCTTGTCACTGTTACTTAAGGGCAAGTCGGGACTCATGGCTAAATGTCTGTTTGGCATGGCGGTGGTGGCATTTGTTTTGATGAGCCGGCTAGGACCAATGGACCTTTTGCTCAGGCATCCGCCATTCTTGTGGCTGGTCACCGTCTATTGCCTGCCCTTCTTTTTGCTTGCCTTATCGGTGATGTCTGGTTTTTCACTTGATGCATTGCTGGTATCTGAGGCAAAGACAAAATTTGGCTGGAGTCGGCAAATAAGTGTCGTCGCCATTTGTTTGGTTATTGCCTTGGCTATTCCCGCATTGCTTAATGTGGCTCATGTGTCATTAAGTAGCGGTGATTTTGATTTGATCTTGCCGCATATGTCTTTCAACTTCAGCAATTGGTTGCGCGATTGCATCTTGGGCATACTGTTTATTGCATCCTTGTGCTTGGGCAATATGCTCAAACCCCGCTTCCGAGCAATCGTGCCGGCAATTGTTCTCATCATTGCTTTTGTCGGGCAGGCAAGCCTTGCTCGTCAGTCTTTGCCGATTGAAAACAAGTTTGACTATCCAGTTGTTGAACCAATTCCCTTCTTGCAGAAAGAGGGTGAACGTATATTGAGTGTCGGGCCACACTTGCTTAGATCCAATACCAATACGGTTTACGGCGTGAGCAGTCTTTCCGATTTCAATGCTTTGTTCCCTAAGCGCTATTTGCAATTTGCTAAGGCTGCCGGAGCTAAGGTTGAAATGTTTGCCCAGGTCTTTGACAGTTCGATAAGCAACCTGTCCGACATGGCATCTGTTAAGTACATCCTCAGTCAGACACCTGTTACGCGATTGGGTAGTGCCAATGAGTCCTTTGACTTGGTTAAAGAAGAGCCGGGCAGATACAAGCTCTATGAAAATAGGTATGCAATGCCTTCTGCTTATGTTGTTCATAGTTACAAATTAGCCGAGTCGGAAAGTGATGCTTTGAAGGCTACTTGCGAAAAGAGTTTTGACTACAAGCAACAAGTTGTTTTGGAGACGGACAAGATCGAGTTGCCGGCAAATGAAGCACTGGTCCCAGTTGCCGATCTTAAGACCGAAAATGTCAGCTTCAAGAGAGTTGGTCCAAATGCGACAACTGTAGGACTGGATCTCGTAGCTAGTGGCATATTGACCGTCACGGATACGAACTATCCGGGCTGGCGGGCATTTCTTGATGGGAAAGAAATACCAATTCTCAAAGCCAATTATTTGTTTCGTGCTGTTGTTGTGCCTGCCGGCAAGCATGAAGTGCAATTCCGCTACGAGCCGGTTTCGTTTTGGTTGGGAGTGCGCTTGGCCATTGGAACTCTTGTAGTGTTGGCTTTGGTGGCAGTATTTAGACGCAGGAGAACGGGCGGTTAGATGTTACAAACGGCGAGTCGACAAACAACAGTAAAGGCGCCAGGGGACAAGTATGGCCAACTTAAGGATTGGTCATGGATCATTGCCGTTGCTTTGTACGTTGCCGTAAATCTCTTGCTTATTTCGCCTGAGGGCAATTTCCCGCTTGATGATGATTGGGTTTATGGATTTGGCGTGAAGTCCTTGTTGGAACAGGGCAGAATTGAAATGCCGACAAGTTTTTCTACTGCCTTCGTGCATGTTGGTATTGGCGCCTTAGTTTGCAAACTGTTTGGTTATTCCTATACGGTTCTGCACTGGTCGACAGCCATATTGGGAATTGTAGCCATTGCTGCTTTGTATTTGGCCATGCGAGAAGTTGGTGTCAGAAGGAACATCGCCGGCTTTGCTACTTTTCTGTTTGCTTCCAACCCGATGATAGTCCATTTGGTTTTTTCTTTCTTGAGTGATCTGCCTTCTTTTGCCTTTACCAATCTGTATTTGCTTTTCCTTTTGAGAGGCATTCGGCGCAACTCGCTAACCGACTTTGCTATTTCGTCGGTGATGCTTGCCGGAGCAGCCGGCGCCAGGCAGGGCAGTCTTCTATACGTTGTGCCAAATATGGTCGTCATACTCCTTTCCCTCTTACGTCAGGGACTGAATAAGAAAACTGTATTGCTCTTTGTTCTTTTGGTAGCTTTCCCGGTGGGTTGGACTCTTGGACTGGAGTCAAAGTTAGAGCATGGCGCAACCAAATGCGTTGAGTACACAAACTTCAAGCAGGCACACGTCAAATTTTTCACAGACATGCTGCGCACCCCATTCAAATGGCTGTTTGCCATGACAGTTGCTTTGGGACAAGTCTCTTGTTATTTCGCCCTCTATTGCCTGCCGCTACTAGTATTGTTTGTGCCTAAGGTATTCAATTTGGCAAGACAAAAGTTTAGTCTTCTGCCTGTCTGGCTTACCCTGGCAGCAGCTACTGTTTCCACTTCTCTGACTAAATTGGTAGTGTCCGATGGACGTCTCATGCCTTTTAGCATGAATATATTTCGCTTGCCCGAAGTTGGTGCACATAACTTGATGGGTATTACCTTGCCGCCATTAAGCAGGTCTTGCCGTATGTGGTTGACTCATGTTTCAGGTTTATTTGCCTTTCTTTTCTTAGTTGTCCTTGGCTCCGCATTGGAGAGAACAGTAGCTTTATTGAGACGTTCGTTGGTAGGAAGAAAGTCAAGTTGCAAAGACAAGAGAGCAGCAATGGTTGCGTTCGTGACAGCTGCTGCTTTTGTTTGTCTTGGTTGTGTGTGTATGGAGACCGTCATTCTAGATTTAGACAGGCATTATATGGTCGCTTTGGCGCCTTTGCTAATTGTTCTTGCCGTAGCTTGTCGCTGGTGGAAAATTCCAGCGCCCGGTTTTGTCTCGTGTTTACTTTTAGGTGTAATTGCATTGTATTCCACTCTGGCAACACAGGATTATATGAGCTGGAACCGCGCGCGCTGGCGTGCCATTG
>SBAT01000323.1 GCA_005240105.1 Chloroflexota bacterium | reverse complement strand
TCGGTGGTGTACGTATCGAGGACGATGTCGTGGTCACGGAAAACGGCGCGGAGAGACTAACAACTGCGCCGTACTGGCAGTTTTAAAGATGTAGGAGATAGTCCGTAAATCGACCATTCTTGATTAGGAGGTTCGGACCAAGTGTTTCCGTACGAAGATAGTGTGCCTTCAAGCCGGCGGCCTATCGTCACCTGGATTTTAATCTCCATAAATGTCTACGTATTTATCTATGAACTGTTGTTAGCAGTAAATGGCCAACTGAATGGGATTATAGATGTTTTGTATTTGGTGCCTTATCGACTTATTCATGAATTTGGACCAAACCAAATTCTTGCTTGTTTTTCCTCTATGTTTTTGCACGCAGGGTTCTTCCATTTGATTGCGAATATTTGGTATCTCTTCATATTTGGGGATAATGTGGAAGATAGCATGGGAAGTCTCCGGTTTCTTCCGTTTTATTTGCTCTGTGGAGTAATCGGTGGTGTTGTCTTCGCTTTGTTCAATCAGAACAGTTATATAGGAGCGGTTGGTGCGAGTGGCGCAATTTCAGGCGTATTAGGCGCTTATTTTGTACTGTATCCGCATGCGAAAGTAAAAACATCGGCCTGGGGTGCTATTTATTCATTGTTTGGATTTGGACCAGTAAATTATGGCTCATTGCGAACGATGTGGATACCAGCGTACATTTTTATTGGTCTTTGGTTTGTTTTGCAAGGACTCTTTGCGTTTATTCAGACTGGAGGTGGTGGCGGTGTTGCTTTTTTGGCGCATATAGGGGGCTTTGTTGCTGGTGCATTGCTAGTAAAAATATTTACCCTTGGGAGGCAGCGTAAAATTGGTTTGAAAGAATGGGATACGGTTAACGAGGAAAAAAAGAATCCGTTTCCAATGTGGTTGCAGTTGCTACAGTTGGTAGTGATATTTTCTTTGTTTGGACTTGCTTGTTACAGCGCTATAGGTTCTCTAGATTTTTCTAGTTATGTTGACTTTCTTCAGGGAAGAGAGGCAAATACAAAGCATAAATATTCCCAGGCAATTGTCTACTTTGACAAATCAATCGAACGCAGTCCTGGAAGTGTTGCGGCTTATTGGGAACGAGGAATTGCTCATAAAGGCTTGTCTCATTACAGACAGGCGTTGCATGACTTTAGTATGGTGGCGCAATTGAATCCCCAGATGAAGGGACTGAATACACGGATTGCTGATGTGTACCTTGGGCTAAAGCAATATGCAAGAGCAATAGAGTTGTATGATCAAGATTTGTCACGTTGGCCCCGACACTCGGATGCGCTGAGCGGTCGTGGAATGGCTTTTTTGCGATTGAAAGAAAGAGATCGAGCCGAAAGAGATTTCTTGGAGGCTATTTCATTAACCAAAAACGATGTCAGGGCTTTTGAGGGGCTTGGCATTTTGTATTACGACGAAGGCAAGTACCAACAAGCTCTTGATGCGGCGAATCAGGCAAGGGATATTGATTCTGAGAATGAGCAAGCACGCAATATTTGTGCACAAATATATTTCAAGGAAGCACAGTTGTCGTTGAAAGATGGAGAGTATATTGATGCTATAAAGAGTTTGAAGTCTGCTATTGGCCTGCTTCCGCAGAATATTGAGTATCGCATCGAGTTGGCCAAGGCATGTATTGAATGTGAAGGCTACGAAATGGACGCGATAAATTACTTAACTGACGGTCTTAAATTGAACCCCAATGAAGTCAAATTGTTAGACCTTCGATCTAAGTGTTATAGAAAAATTGGCTGGTCTCAATTGGCCGAGAAAGATCGTGCATCACTGAAGCTATTAACCGTCAAGCACAAGGTGCCGCACAAGCACCGATAGAGAGAATAATCCCAGTCTATTTAAAGTGTCTGAGCAGTGTTTGCGATTTCTTGAACTACCTTTGGAATAAGCTCGTCAACGTGCCCTACCGTCGTGCCCACAATCCCTTGGCTCCGTCGCTTCTTCAGCCAGAATAAGAACAAGACACGTGAAAGCAAGCGACAAGCTGGCAGTGCGTCTTCAATGTCACTGCGCGTGCGTCCGGATTCCTGGCTGTAAGAATCTAATACGACATCGGCAAATTGAATGAAGTTTGCATTTTTTACATGCGGCATTGTCAGCGTAGCCAAATCCATTGTCGGAACGCCGAGGAAAGTAAACCATGACCAATCAATGATGAATAGCTTGTTGTGCCGGATGATCAAATTCTCTGCATACAAGTCACCGTGCACAAGCGAAATTGGCTCACCCTTTAATTTGTCTGACAAGACAAAAGCTAGATCATGAAGTGCATTTTCCTGCGACACATCGATCAGTTTCCAGAGCTTCAAACTTAGAGTTAGTCGATGCATGAATGAAACATAGTCCAGAGGAAATAATGTCGGCAAAATATTGAAGCCCATCAATTCGTCGATGCGATAACTATAAGCGCGGTGGATTTTGGCCAGGTCGGAGCCTATCCGCTCGGCTAATTCAGGCGTCCCGCCGCGACTAATTAGTGTATCTTCACCAAGATCTTCCAAAAACATCGCTGTATGATCGCCCACATGTGCGGTCATGTATAACTGCGATGAATTAGTAATTGAAGGTATGAGGATGCGTTCGTGCAGCTCTTGTTCGATGTCCCATGGCGGCAATACCAATTTGTAGATAAGTGTTTGCGGCAAGCTATCTGAAATTGATAGCCGCTCTAC
>SBAT01000256.1 GCA_005240105.1 Chloroflexota bacterium | reverse complement strand
GGCCAAGCGCATGTCCGGGGACTGTGCCTTTAACAGTACCTGTGGCATCGTAGAATTCACCGTTGGTACTTTGTTGCCAAACAGGACCTTGGAACCTGGGATCCCAGGAAGGATATTGTGCGAAACTAGGAATGGCACTTACTGCAGTTATTGCCAAACCTAGAATCAAAGCTGTATTAATGTTTTTCATAGATTTGACCTCTAGTCTCTGCGCGGAGCTTCCAATTATTACGATAGAGAAACCACCAAGATGGTTCCTCATTTGCTCGGAAATTCGCAGAATCTTAAGTTATGCCAGGCGTCTTTGTTTTCGACGATTGGATTTGCTCTGTTTGTTCTGCGCTTGCCGCTGCTCTAATTGCTCAATCTTATGGCGATAGACCAAGTAATCGATCGCCTCACCCTGTGAACATTCAAGAGCCTTTGCCAGTTGTCCCAGGGATTCCTTTGTGTCTGGCTGCAGGCGAAAACTTACAGAAATTGCGCCTTTTGATGGTCTACCAGGCTTGTCATAACCAGGCACCCGTCCTTCCAGGTAAGCCAAATAACCATCATCAAGTAAGCGTTCAAAAACGTTTTGCGCTTGTTCGGGAGTATCGCCCACTCCAGCTATGCGATCAAACAAGGGAGATTCAACGACGTAGCAGTCGTTATCGTCGCTCCAATAACAAATTCTCGTATTTAGAATTCCGATCTTGTTCACTATGAATTCCTCTCTTGAATCTTCTTCAAGAACTTCTGCACGTAGATTGGTTTTACTTCATTGCCTTTTGTGCGACGTCCGTGCGCTATTGCAAAACCAGAAATATATTTACCTTCCGAATCCACGACCTGCCATTCTGTACTTGTTCTCATGATGTTACATCCATATATCCGTAGGAGCTTCCGGAATCGCCTCAGCGATACTGGGCCCAATTAGAGATCCTCCGCTATGTTTATATAATAGTGTATAGCATATATGCCATTTGCGCAATACCTTATTATTAGCCCAACTCCCGAGGAACTTAACTGACTTAAACTTACCTTGTATCAACTAATCCTTTATCCTATAGACATCGAAGAAACATACTCATTACATCGAGCGGTTGGGACACCCAACTACAGAGATGTCATTTGTAGCGCTTCTTAAATTCTTGGACTTGACTTCCGTAAAAATTGAACTTTTTGATGGGGTCTTACGTCTATAAATAAAGGGCACGGAGAGTAGGGCATGAGCGTAGACATACAAGTCTCAGACGACCAGATTGAACGCTTACCACCGCAGTCGGTTGAAGCCGAGCAAGCCGTATTGGGCGCGCTTCTGGTACTGGGCGATGGAATTACCCGTGTTCTTGATATCCTGCATCCCGAATATTTCTACCGCAAGACGCACCAAGTCATTTACGCGGTAATGCTTGACCTCTTTGAGCGCAATGAGCCAATTGACATCGTCACTGTTTCCCAGGAGCTCAAAGATCAGGGCAAACTAGAGACAGTCGGTGGTCGCCAATTCCTGGCCGACTTGGCCATGTCAGTTGCCACAACCGCCAACTTGGAATACTACGCGCACTTAGTCCACGACAAGGCAATGCTGCGCAATCTAATCAAAGCCGGCACGGAAATTGTCACAACCAGCTATGAAGAAACCGATGCTGATGCCGCTATCGATAAAGCTGAGCGCCTGATATTTTCACTAGCTGAAAATCGGGACATGAGACAGCTTGTACCAATCGGCGACATCGTCGGCGATTCTTTTGCCAAAATCGAAGAACGATACACCAACCGTGATCAATTAGCTGGAGTGCCTTCAGGATTTTATGACCTGGATGCTATGACCTCAGGATTCCAGGGCTCCGACTTGATCATCTTGGCGGCACGGCCGTCTATGGGAAAATGCCTTTCATTCGATTCTGAAATTGTGTTATCCGACGGCAGCATTTCCACAATTGAAGGCATTTGCAAGACCAAATCCGGAAAATTGCTTACGTTATCTTCTGATCTAAAATTACAGCAAACAGAAGCCAGTGACTTTATAGATGATGGAATTAAACCAGTCTTTAAGGTCACTACAAGACTTGGCAGATCCGTTGAAACAACGCTCTCCCATCCATTTTTAACAATTGGCGGCTGGAAGAAACTAAAAGATCTAGTCACTGGTGAAAAGATAGCTGTACCCCGCAAAATTGATGTATTTGGCACTACGACCGTTAGAGATTGCGAAGTCAAATTGCTTGCCTATTTGATTGGTGACGGATCACTTTCACAAAGCAAGATTGGCTTTACGAACACCAACCCCAAAATTCAAAGCGACTTTAGCGAAGCAGTGAATCAATTTGGCGGCGTAACTCTACGCAGGGAAGAATCCACAACTCGCGCATTATCCGTATACATCCGCAGCGATAGAGAAGCTATTGCAATTAATCGCAATGAATTCTCCAAACGCCTTAAACAAAGACTCCTTGCGACGGCAAGACCAGCCAGACAAATAGCATCTGCAGTTGGTGTCAGCCCAGGATCAATTAATCACTGGACGGATGGAGATTGCGTACCATCCGAACATAGCTTTAATAAGCTTGTAGAAGTATTAGGCATCGAGCCTACCGATCTAATCCCAGAAGGCCGAGTATCAGCCAGCCATGCAAGCCGCAATTCAGTCTCACTGTGGCTCGACGAATTGGGCTTGACAGGCAAGGATGCACATACCAAATTCATCCCAGACTTTGTATTTACACTCAAGCGCGAACAAGTTGCGCTGTTCTTAAACAGGTTATTTGCCACTGATGGCTGGGCAAGTAAGCTAGCCAGCGGACAATCACAACTAGGCTACGCGACCGTGAGCGAGACACTGGCACGACAGGTACAGCACCTTTTACTTCGTTTCGGAATAATTGCCAAACTCAAAAAGCGGTCCGTCAAATATAAAGAGGGGCGTCGTTCGTGCTGGCAACTCGACATAACCGATCGCAATTCCATCGAACTCCTCATCGACAACATCGGAATTTACGGCAAGGAAGCTGCAGTTACTGAGGTACGAACCGCCCTAGAGAAGCGGAAACGTCAAACTAATTGCGATCTAGTTCCCATCGAGGTTTGGGCACAACTCAAAGCCCTAAAAGGAACCGAATCCTGGCAGTCATTAGCAAACCGCTCCGGATTGACTAATTCCTCCAATTTGCATGTCGATAAGAGATCAATGCCTCCGGCAAAACTCTTGCAAGTTGCCAATGCTCTTAACAACGATTCTCTGAGAGCCTTAGCTAACAGCGATGTCTATTGGGATGAAATTGTCTCTATTGAGCCCATGGGCAAGAAGCAAGTTTATGACTTAACCATCCCTGATACACACAACTTTGTAGCCAATGATATCTGCGTACATAACACGGCCCTTGCGCTTAATATTGCTCAGTATGTGGCTTTGGAGAAGAATTTGCCTGTGGCTGTATTCTCTCTGGAAATGTCGAAGGAACAACTAGTTCAGCGTATGCTTTGTAGTGAGGCTGGAATTGATGCCACCAGGTTGAGGACAGGCAATCTACAGAACAAAGATTGGACTCAATTGTCGACGGCCATGGGCAGGCTTGGCGAAGCTCCGATGTACATCGATGACTCAGCCGTAGTCACAGCCCTGGAAATTCGCGCCAAGGCTAGACGCCTGAAAGCTGAGCAAAAGAATCTCGGCATGATCATCATCGACTACATACAGTTAATGCAAGGACGCAAAGCTACGGACAACCGCGTGCAGGAAGTGTCTGAAATATCGCGAAGCTTAAAAACATTAGCTCGTGAATTAGAAGTTCCAGTCATCGCCCTATCTCAGTTGTCTCGTGCTGTGGAAGCAAGACAGAACAAACGCCCAATGCTTTCCGACTTGAGAGAATCCGGTTCTATCGAACAAGATGCCGACATCGTTATGTTCATTTATCGAGACGACTACTACAACCAAGAATCAGACAAACGCGGCGAAGCAGAAGTGATTATCGCTAAACAACGTAATGGCCCAACAGGCACGGTTGATTTACTCTTTCAATCCACAATTACGCGCTTCTTGAACAAAGTGCACAACTCCGGCTATAGCGAAGTCTAGTTAACAGGCACCCAGATAATATCGTGACTGGTATGTCCTAGATGCGCTTGCGCGTCAAATGTCAGCGTTTCCAAATCCATAAGACCCAAGGACTCTGCAGCCTCACTCGTGACAAAGAGTTTTTTGCCATCCGGAGTTAGCTCCAGATTACCCGGAAATTCAAGGTCCAGTGGCAGACGCACTTCACCGGACTTCTGGTTGGTCTTCAAGTCAAAGATGATAATGGCGTTGTCGCGAGCGCAAGCTACAAACAATTTTTCGTTATCACGACTTATGGCAAGACCTGTCGGCGCATTACCTGTTGTAAGCGTTGTCACAACTTGACGCGACGCTAAATCAACAACCGACACCGTATTGGATAGACGATTGGTGATGTAGACACGTTTGCTATCGCTGCTGACGGCCATCGCCGTAGGCATACCGCCAACTTTTACCGATCCACTAACAGACTGATTACCTGTGGAGATAATCGTCAAATGACCCGAAGCAGCATTTAGTACAAGCAAGAAGTAACCATTAGGTGTGACAGCCAGCCGTCCCGGACCTGGCGGTGTTTTAGTCCGTAGAAGAACTTTTCTGGTAGCTGCCTCAATAATTGCTATGTCATTGCTGCCGCTCTCAGACACATAAATCAACTGACCATTAGGCAGAGTGGCAATGCCCTTAGGCGCGCTTTTCGGCTGAAGATCGATTTGTCCGACAAATTCCCTTTTACTCGGATCCAAAATAAGTACGCGCGCCTTGGCTTGATCAGATACGTAAAGGAAACCTCCGACAGCCACCATTTGCGAAAGCGTGCCTTCGGTAGGAAACTCGGTCAGCTTATTCAATTTGCGATCATCAAGAAGTATTAGAGTCCCTGAGTGCAAGGAGTTAACAACATAGACTCCATGATCAGAATGAGTTGGAGCATGATGCGCCACGGGCTCATCAGTCCCTAGCTTATTTATCTCAACCTCATCAGCCAACCTAATCTGCAGGTCTCCTATGACAGCCTTGTATGCCTTTGGCAAAACAAAGTTTTCCGGCACTATCAGGTCAGGAGGAAAGTTGCCGGAAAAAATACGCTTGCGGCTCCTTTCAGTAAGACTAGGTGGCAAGACAAACGTATTAACATGTCCTCTTTTGATTACCTTGAGATAACACCAACCATTGTTATATAGAACCATTTCCGGCTTTGTTTGATCAGGATAGGTGAATTCCTCTTGCGGCTTAGACCACTTCGGCACATTGATGCCGCCAGGAATTACAGGCAACAACAGATCACCATTTTTCAGTTCAAGGGCACCATCAATGCGCACCCTTACTCCTGGAAAATTCTGTTCGACCAGTTGTTTAAAATCAGCAGATAGCCTAGTTGCATTTGCCGCACTTGCCAGAATGCCTATAAAGGCAATAGCCAAGAACAGAGCAACAATTCGTCTTTCAAACATTTATTAGGTCTTTTTTTCCGAGCTGCCGTCAGCTGCGTCCTTCGAACGGAACACATCAGCTAGTTTGTCTATTATAGAGGGATCTTTTGCCGCTTTGCCCTTAGAAGTCTTGGGCTTAGGGGCATCGCTTTTTGACTCAGCAATTGGTTTTTCTTCTTTACCCAAATCCAGCTTATCGCCACGCAGATCCGCCAGTTGTTCTAAGAGTCTGCGTTCTACAGCGGACAGCTTAGTTGGCGTTTCCACAATCACATGTACCAACTGATCGCCTCTGACGGTCGGGCTGTTCAGGTTCGGCACGCCCAACTCTTTCATAACAAGCACTGTGCCTGTTTGTGTGCCGGCAGGAATCTTGAGCGTCTTGGCGCCTTCCACACTGGGAACGCGTATCTCACAGCCAAGAGCAGCTTGAGAAAAACTTACAGGCTGGCGGACATGAATGGTTGTCCCTTCGCGAATGAAGTCCTGATGCTCCTCGACACTAACCACCACATAAACATCGCCTGGTGGTCCATTACGTTTTCCATAATCACCAGCATTAGGCACGCGCAAACGCAGTCCACTATCTATGCCGGCTGGAATATTGAGTTCAATCTCGCACGATTTGCGAACTTGTGCTCTGCCCTTACATCCAGTACACGGTTTTTCAACTCGCATACCCTCGCCCAGGCAATTCGGGCAGCTAATTATTTGCGTAAATTGCCCCAGGAAAGTTGACGTCGCCTGGCGGATTTGTCCGATTCCAGCGCAAGTTACGCACTTGACCGGCGTATGACCGGCAGCTGCTCCGCTTCCCGAGCAGGCTGTGCAATTTTCCAATCGCTTAATTGTAATTGTCTTCTTAACGCCAAAGACTGCCTCAAGAAAATCAAGGTGCAGTTCGACCTTCAGATCAGAACCGCGCTCAACAGTATTTCTTCTGCCACCACGTGCAGTGCCGCCAAAGAATTGGCTGAAGATTTCGCTCAGATCAGCAAAGGCGCCCAGATCCACACCATCAAAACCACCCATGCCGCCAGCCAAGCCTTCATGTCCATAGCGATCATAGAGCGCGCGTTTATTGTCGTCCGACAACACTTCATAGGCGGCAGCCAGTTCTTTAAAGGCTGCCTCATCCCCACTGTCCATATTGTCCGGATGCAGGTGTCTGGCCTTGTTACGGAACGCCTTTTTAATTTGATCAGTCGGAGCGTTCTTGGGCACGCCCAAAATTTCATAGAAGTCGCGTTTGGTCATAGTAGACATAGATTACCGCTGTTAGGTGGAGGAGGAGTCTGAGTCATCGAGTTTTTCTAAATATTCCTCTACTGCCTTTTCAGCCGACTCATTTACGTTATCCAGGCTATACACTCCACTTTCTCTAAGCTCATCAACTTCTTCTTCAGCCGGTGCATTCTGCTGCTCTTGCATTTCTGCCAATTGGCGGGCTTGTTGCTCTTCGGCACTGGCTTTGTTGCTTGCCACGTTAACCAAAGCTGGTCTGACAACCTTGTCGCCAAGAACATATCCGCGCCGCAATTCCTGCATTACATGACCATCAGGAAATTCCGTTGTCTCAATTTGCTGAACTGGTTCATGAAGGCGTGGATCAAAAGGATGCCCCACAGGCTCCATCGGTTTGATACCAGCTTGATCCAAGCAACGTCCGAGGCTATTGAAGACAACCTTGAGACTCTCCAAAATCTTTTCAGCAGGCATTGACTCATTTAGGCTCATTTGCGCTCTATCAATATCATCGAGAGCAGGCAACAGCGCCTCCACCATTTTCTTGACGCCCATTGTTTCCAGCTCCTGCCTGTCGCGGTCAGAACGGCGTCTGTAATTTTCAAAGTCGGCAGCCATGCGCTTGTAGTGAGTATCAGTTTCACTAAGTTTTTGGCTAAGCTGCTGAACTTCGTGAGCCAATTGCTCGCAACTTGGGCAAGCAGTAGCAGCGTGCATTCCTGATTCAGCTGTCTTCATTTCCATCTC
>SBAT01000320.1 GCA_005240105.1 Chloroflexota bacterium | reverse complement strand
GTCCCGGTAGCATGACGGTAAAGGCAGTTCCTTCGCCTTCTGTGCTGGCCACTGTCACTTCACCGTTGTGTGCCTGGGCAATTGCTTTGACGATTGCTAGGCCCAAGCCGGACCCATCGCCTGTTCCTAAAGAACTCGACACACGATAGAAATGGTCAAATACATAAGGCAATTCATTTTTGGGAATTCCAATTCCAGTGTCTGCTACTGTCAAAACAACTTTGCGTTCGCGAGAAATGAGACTTATGGTTACCACAGATTCCGGCTTTGAATATTTAAGAGCATTTTTGAGCAGGTTGCTAATGAGCAATCTAAGACAAACTACATCACCTTCATATTGAATGGAATTGATTTCTCCACATTGCAAAATGATGTTCTTTTCTTTGTAGAGTTCTTCAAATTCGACTATCGTTTGGCGCACTAACTCATCCAGTTTGAACTTCTCAATGGTCAGTTTGAATTGCGGACTTTCCATTTTGGCAAGGAATGCCAAGGCCTTGATGATCGTGTCCATCCGCTTAGTGGCTCGATTGATGATAGGTATCTGCTTGCAAGAAATTGATTTGTCGGACAGTTCTTCTTCCAGTGTTTCACTGTTGATTTGAATAATGCTTACAGGAGTGGACAACTCATGTCCGGCATAAAGCAAGAAACGCTTCAGAACATCAAAGCTTTGCTCAATTGGTGCCACTGCCCGACCGGCATAGGCATAGCCGGCGAAAGCAAGGCTGGCTAGTAACAAGGGTGCAATCCAGGACAACATAAAGAGGAAGTGCGTAATCGGCCTGTCTCTTTCAATAGTAGGCAACTGCACTTGCAAATATCCGCAGAGCCTTCCATGCTCATTGAAGAGAGGGCGACTGAAGATTTTCATCCTTTGTCCCTGATCAATTATTTCTGTTGTGTCCTTAATAAGGACAGGTGTTCCACGTAGACCAAAGTCGTATACAAGTTTTTCATTGGCATCAAACAACTGAATTGTTGCCGAACGCTCGAATGGCTCATCTAATACATGCTCTTCCCAGCGCATGATTTTTGGTACAGGGCCGCTTAAATCAATTCCCGGTCTAATTTCTGCGCTGAGTAGTTGCAGTTCTCTGTTAAGAGCTTCGTCCAGTCGGGAATTGAAGTAGACAAATCCGAGTGTGGTTAAAAGACCATAGATGACGGTTGCAAGCAATACAAAAAGTAGCGTCAAACGAAATCTAAGGCTTTTAAACATTACGGCGCCTCAAATTTGTAACCCATCCCATGTACCGTGCTTATCATGGAAGGCACGTTGGGCACATCTATTTTCTTTCGCAAGTTTTTTATATAAGTCCGTACAGTGTCCGGGAGCATCAAGGAGTCGGATGGCCAAACCCTATCGACTAAGGCTTCGGCGCTGAAGACCTGATTGCTGTGGCGCATGAAAAATTCAAGCAAGGCATATTCCTTTGGTAGTAGATGCAAAGGCTTGTCATTTTTCGTGACTGTCTTGGCCAGTGGATCAAGGGTCAAATAGCCAATAGTAATGATTGTGCCAGGAGTCTGTGCTGGTCTGCGTAGTATTGCTCTTACGCGAGCAAGTAATTCTCTTAAATGAAACGGCTTAGTCAGATAATCATCGGCGCCGCAATCAAGACCGGCTTCCTTGTCTTCAAGTGATGCTCTGGCTGTAAGCATCAAAATAGGTGTTGTTCCTTTGTTTGAGCGGAACTTGCGGCAAATGTCCAGACCGCTGGCGCCGGGAAGCATCCAATCCAGAATGATCAGGTCGTACTGGTAAAGACGCAGACACTCCAATGCTTCGTCGCCGTTAGCGACAACTTGTACGACGTGCTTCTCACGCGCCAGCGTGTCACTTATCGGACCCGAAAGGTCTGCTTCGTCTTCAACAAGGAGAATTTTTGACATGCATTTAGTTTATACGGGAATTTGGCCATTTGTGAGCAAAAAATTGATTGTCAATTGATTGGTTGTGGGAGATTACCTACGGTTTGTACTAGTCTATGTAGTTTTAATCGTCAAAAAACAAATTATTGCGGCGATTCAACGAACCCGACTCTTGGCACAGGATGACCTTGACAGGTCGCTGGTATTCAAGCTAGTATCTCAATAGAGATTACCAGATTGAGATACGCCCATGAACACCATTTCCATTCGACTGCCCGACGAACTCTTGAGAGAAATAGATGTCTTGGCAAAAAAGTCCAAGTTACCCAGAGCTGAATATATTCGCCAAGCCATCGAACAAATGAACAAGGAAATTCTATTACAACAGCGCAGCGCTCGAATGGCTAGTGTCTCGCGTCGCGTGCGCAAAGAAAGTCTGAAGATAAACGCGGAGTTCAGTGAGGTAGAGAATGACCCTGGTGCTTAAGCATGGCTCGGTTTGGCTAGCAAACCTCAATCCACGGAAAGGACGTGAGCCAGGTAAAACGCGACCGGTATTAATCATCCAAAGCCAATCGCTTCTGAATGCCTTGCATCCGACAACCCTAGTAATTCCACTGACCACACATTTGGAAGAAAACGCTGAACCGTTGAGAATCCGCCTTAAGGCATCTAATCTCTTAGAGCATGATTCCGATCTACTTATTGACCAGTTGCGTTCAATTGATAATAGCCGATTTGCCAAGGGGCCCCTTATGCAGTGTAGTAGCACGGTGATGAAAAAAGTATATGCAGCGATTATGGATACCATGGACATAGAGCCGGTCTATACTTGGCGCGGTTAATCGAGCTGAGGAGCAGAAGACATCGTGACTGATGTCTTCTGCCGAGGTTCAATCTTAGTTGTTGAAAGCGCTTGGTTTGAATTTTGCTGAGTCTTCGATTTTGCGAATTAACGGCACGAAGACAAAGCAAGCTGCGGCACAAATAGCCGAGATGACAATTACTGGACCCAAATGATTGTGGAAGACATCCACATATAAGTGAGAGCCAATCATTGCTGAGCATTGTCCTGAGAGATTAGCTAGTGACATGAGCATGGCAAAAGTAAAAGCTTCCGCTTGTTTAGGACAAGCTTCGGCTGCCATGGTGTACATAGCTAGACTGGCAATTTGGGCAACAGAGCCCGTAAGCATGTAGAGAGCTATTGCCATAATCGGAGAATTTAGCAACAAGAAGGAAAGTGTTGCTATTACAGAGAGCCCTACTGCTAATTTGATGAGATTGACTGTTGAAAGTCTGTCAGCCAAATAGTGGCTAAATATCAATGCACCAAGAACATGCCCTCCGGAATGATATGCGTTTAGCTGGCCAATAAATGCTTGACTGAAGTGCAATTCATTGGTTAGGTGAAAATAAAGCGGCATGCCAAATCCGGGATGCAATTTCCAGGCAACCGTAAATGCCATTGCTACCCAAAGAATTGGTGAGCGAAGAGCCAGCTTTAATCCACGACCAGTCGATTTCAGTTGATCGAGACTTGCTGGTGATCGCTTTTCTTTGACGATTAGCCAGGAAGCAACGATTACAGCAAGTGGTGCCAATGTGGCAATCAGTGCAGCTGTATGGAGGGCAGAGTCTGGTGGTAAGTATTGACAGAGTGCACCACCAGCTAAAGCTGTGCCAATTCCTGCAATATTGAACCAAAGCCATTGCTGTCCTTGGAAGCGTTTTACAAGTCCGGTTTCTTGTCCGCGTTCAACCATGATGGCATCGACCAAGACATCAGAGAAAGCGGTACCGACGGCTGTTAGAAGAAGCGCATGGATAATTGCTTGTGGATCTGTCGAACCGGCAAGCGAAAGAAAACCAGCAGCTGCTACCAAATTCATCAATAGCAAGTAGGCTTTGCGTCTATAACCAAACAGGGGTAAGCAATCGCTTATTAGCCCGTAAAGTGGTTTTATTGCCCAGGGTATGGTGAGTACAGCCAAGTAATTTGTAATTTGGCTGGCATTCATATGCAGGACATCTTTCAGGTAATAGGCTAGCGGTTGGCTGATTAGTCCTGAGTACTGTCCAATCCCTTGGGCAAAGTAAGCGACGGCAAAGAAGATGAGGAGATGTGATAGGACATTTTGTTTCATGGCTCCCTCAAAAAAGTACGGAGCAGAGAGTAGTTCTCTGCTCCTGGGTTTTTATTGCGCTGGTAGCGGCTAGATAGAGACGATTGCTCGGTATGGCCGCTTTTGTGAATTGGGGTTTTGACCCTGGAAGAAAAGCTTTGCCCAATCATCTGGCTGAAAGCCTTCTTGGATGCCGTTTACCCAGCAGCCGAGTGCTAGTTGTTGGCCATTCTTGGGATTACGTGGATAGGGCGTATAACCTACTTTCCAGTCGTATTTGATTTGTCCCTGCCAGACAATGGCATCGGAGTCATCGAGAATGGTTAAGTGGTCGCCGTCTTTCAAGGAGACCATATCTTCGTAAGGGTTTGGACGATGGACAAATTCGGTGACTATCCAGTGAAAGCCTTCGGATCCTGTCTCGCAGAAAAGATCCAGAAACCCCTTTTTAGTCTTGCTGTCTGTATCCTCAAGTATCGAGTCTTCGATGACCGAGTCCACAATATCAAGACTTTGCAGGAAAGGCACCACATCTGGATGACAGCGGATATTGCAGACAGGAAATTCCTTGCCGTTTATATCACTTATCAGACCGCCGAAGAATACCGAACTGTGCCTGGTGAAGAGATAACTTTTGAAGGCAACGAATGAGAGATAGTCTTGTTCATTGCCGTCGGTTGTCTGCAGTTTGATGTAGGGAGGCAGATCCTTGAAGAATATTGTGTAGCGCTTGTGCTCCGACTCTTTCTTTAGCCGAATTGTCACCAGATTTGTCTGATTGGCAATTAGGAGCCGCTGGATTTTGCGAGGAATTGGAGGTTGCTTTTCACGCATAAATGCCACCAGTGTTCCGCGCATTATTCCAACAGGGACCCAAGTAAGAACAAGTTCGCCATTTTGTTTGCTGTATTCGGTAAATGAATTGCCGAACCAGAATAAGTGCTGCGTTGGAGTTAAAACTAAATCGTGCATAAGCGTTTCTTACCTGTGATGTTTTGCTATTGCGTAGGATGTTCTTGGTTCAGCAATGCCTGTGCCGTAGGCCCATTTACCGAAGAGTTCGATGTCCCTGACTCCGTATGAGCCAAGTTCTATTTCGCCAACGGTAGTGACGATGTCTTTGGTCCCATCTTCAAAGTCGACTATTTTGCAGGGCAAATAGCTATTGAGGAAGTTGTAGGCATCGTTCAGCAGGAGTTCGTAATCAAAGTTGAGCGTATCGATGAGCTCAACTTTGAGAAAATAGTACTTGCGAATTTCGTCGACGATTGGTTCGACGCGATAGCAAGGAGTACAACAAACGTATCTGCCTGGTTCCAACTCCTTGTGACGCATCAAGTGTATATAGGAGTTTTCGCCCGATGCCGGCAAGCGTCCACGAATGGTGTCAAATTTTTCGACGTTGGGAGGACAAGTGGCATCGCCTGCTTCCGGATCTACAAGCCATGGAACCGATTTAGGTTGGTATCCACAGGACTCGTAGAATTTCAGGGCATCTGCTATTTTTTGGTAGTCTATGTAGAATTCATCGATAGCCATTGTCGAAAACCCTCCTCGTGACCGCACTCATTAGAGACAGATCTTTAAGAGTCATTCCAGTGAAGTACATGCCGGGGTAGTTGTGGCGCAGGTAAAGATGCATGGCTCCTATGATCCTGGCCAGTCGTTTTAGAACGCGCTTATCGCTATGGACTAAGAACGCGCCTTTGATTTCGTTTAAAATGGTTTTGGAAGTGCCTTGCTTTTTGCATTGCAAGTTGCCGTACTCGGTGGAGGCAGCCATCGACTCGAGTTCTTCCATTGTTACGTCGGGATAGTGCCGTTCTAAGTAGCGGAAGATAGCAGCATGCATGTCCGACAGTTCAACTAAGGCCATTATCCGGACACCTTGTTGTTCGGCATCTTGCAATTCTTTCAATTCTTCCAGTACTTTGCTTAACTCCCCAACGACTCCTTTTTTGATCGTTGCAACGTGATATCCGGGACCTCGCTTGCCAGTCTTATTTGGTTTATTCGATTGAGACATCGTAGCCTCCTAAGTTGTCAGGTTTTTTTGAGAAGAAAAAAGAGCGGAGAATTGCTTCCCCGCTCTTGAGTGCGTCTAGCGACAACGTCTGTGGTGAGGTCGCTGGTAGCGTGGATAGTGGTGTCGATGCCTCGGCATACGGTATTGACGGTGTCTTCGCTGCCCGCATTGAATTGGCTGGCAGCCTCTTTGCGGTACCCAGTACGGATAACGCCGATATGCACCAGGGCATTGGTAGTTGTCGTAACAGCCGCGATCGGCTATCTCGGTCGCTGGTCGATTGTCAGCGTAAGCGGGGGTGATATTGGTGCCACCAATTGTGAGCATCATCATCAAAG
>SBAT01000170.1 GCA_005240105.1 Chloroflexota bacterium | reverse complement strand
CTTCATGTATATGCCTCACTAAATTACAGATTTTCCAACCGCCAACCGCGTAGTGGTCCGGATTGCCTTCATGGCTATTCGGGCCTTTACGTTTGGAAGGGTAAAATGGAGGTATGCAAAGGCGAGTCACTAACTTCTTATGCGCAGCAGTGCTTGTCGTAACGACGGGCAGCTTTGACTGTGCATTTGCCGGTAACAATGTGCGCATTAATGACGTGGGGACTCATTACGACGTTTGGATAGATTACGAGCATGGCGCAACGCCCAGGCAAATCGGCGAGGAATATGGCGAGCAATTGCTTGCTGCCTGCCCGCAGTTCGAATCTATATTTGACTCGTACATTGCTGAAAATACCCAGGGCAGCTGGCTTATTTACAAGGTTATGCTTAGCCGTGTTAAGAAAATTAGGAAGCAATTGCAGCCTCAGTATCGTGAAGAAATTGAAGGTATCGCCTCGAAGCTGTCTGGTGGCGACGACAATAAGCAAGGTGATGGCAAGCTTTCGGCTGATGAGCTATTCACGCTCAATTTTATGGCTGATATAGCCCGCATGAATCAATGTAGCGCAGTTGCTGCGTTTGGCAAAAGTACTCCTTTCGGCAATACGATTTGCGGACGAAATCTTGATTGGCCGGATGGTAAGGCTAATCAGTTGAGCAGGCTGCAATCAATTACCACCATTCGTAGAGGTCGCCAGTCGACAGTAAATATTGCTTGCTTAGGATACATGGGCGCTGTCACTGCCTTTAACGCTTCCGGTGTCTATGGCGCAATTCTCGATTCTCCAACGGGGCGCAAATACTCCGCTAGTGGCAAGCGGTCTTATTCAATGGATTTGCGCCAGGCTTTGGAGCAATTCACAACTATTGAGCAAGTCGCTGCTTTCATGGGTGATGAACAAAAAGATTATCCATTCAATCATTTGATATTTTTGGCAGATCCTGTGCGTGCTGCTGTTTTGGAAAACAATATCAGTGGTTTTAGCGCAAATCGCCAGCGTGCATTGCGTACAGTGAGTTCGCCATTGCGTGGCAATGCGCGTTGGGTAATTGACGATGCGATAGGCACGGTCAATTGTTTTTGTCTGGCCGGCAATGATGATAATCACCTTGATCCAAGCGACTGGGACCGTGTGAAAGCCGCTCAGAAGAAAGGCGAAAAGCCTGTTCGCTGCGATATCAACACACCGCGCTGGCTGCAAATGCAGCAACAATTGCAGATGGTCGGGCCAACAATTACATCTACTGGAATCAAACAGGTCATGTCCGAACACCACGGAAGGATGCCTGGTTCGCTCTATGATGGTGACTTGTATAACGCCTACACCATCCAGAGCGTCATTTTTGAGCCACAGTCGTTTACCCTGGAGGTCTTCTTCCGTCCTCGTGATGGGAAGCTGCCGGCCATGCCTCAATATGAGCCTATACCTGTCCGTTGGTAAGCTCGCTGATAGCAAAATCAAGCCTGATGGGCGATTCAGGCTTTTGACAACCAGTCGCTAACGTGCGATAATTAGGCACATTCTTTTAAGTCCATCAAGAAGCAGGGGAAATCAGTCTCAGGTCGCTTGTGAGACATAGAATAGACCCCTAATTACAAGGACTACAAATTGACAAATTTTGATCAGCTTGGATTATCCAAGCCAACTGCCGATGCTTTGCTAAAATTCGGCTACGAGAAACCAACTGAAATTCAGCAAAAGGCAATTCCGGCTGTTCTCGAAGGCAAAGATTTAATGGCTTCAGCTCAAACTGGATCCGGCAAAACTGCGGCATTTGCTCTGCCAATACTTGAGCAGATGAAACAACAAGGTAACAAGCCAACAACTCTGGTGCTTGCACCGACGCGTGAATTGGCATTACAAATCGAGAAGGAATTTCAAAGATTTGGTCAGCGCATGCAGGTTCGTGTCGTGTGCGTTTATGGTGGCACAGGCTATGACAAACAAATTCGTCTTTTGAAGCGTGGTGTTGATGTTATTGTTGCCACCCCTGGAAGACTTTTCGATCACCTGGAGAGAAAGACAGTCGATCTGTCGGCGGTAAAAACACTCGTATTGGATGAAGCTGACCGCATGCTTGATATGGGCTTTATGCCGCAAGTAAGACGCATCGTCACCAAGATGAGCAAAGAGCGTCAGACATTGATGTTTTCTGCCACCATTGATAAACGTGTGGAACAATTGGCTGCTGAATACTTGAGAAACCCGGTGACTATTAGAGTCAATCCGCAACAAGTAGAAGCTAAGGAAATTGAACAGTGCGTCTATCATGTTGATGAATCTGGCAAGGAAGCCCTATTGCTTCAGTTGCTCAACGAAAAAGAAATGAAGTCTGTGCTTGTGTTTACAAGAACACGCCGCAAAGCTGGTCGCATTAGAGACAGACTGCGTGCATCTAATGTCCAGGCTGAAGAAATTCACGGTGACATTTCGCAGAACCAACGCGAAAGAACATTGGCAAGATACAGAGCCGGTGCGTTTTCCGTGCTGGTGGCAACTGACGTTGCCGCTCGTGGTCTGGATATTCCCAGTATCAGTCACGTGGTCAATTATGACTTGCCGGACACCGCAGCTGATTACGTGCACCGCATTGGCAGAACAGGCAGAGCCGGAAGAACCGGAGTTGCGCTTTCATTTGTCAGCATAGAGCAGCGCTATCTTGTGCGCGACATTGAGAAAGTAACTGGCCGCCAGTTGTGTCTGCCTGACGGCAGTCCGGCTGTTAAGCCGCCCAAGGCATCGTCAATGAGACGTCTGTCCCTTAGTGGCGGTGGAAGAAGAAGACGGTAAAGACGAAGGTCTTTGTCATTCTGATCCTACAATTTGTCATTTCGACCGAAGCACCCGCAGGGTGCGAAGTGGAGAAATCTGCCGCAGGTGTATTTAGTTGCTGGTGATCACTAGCTGCGTCGAATCTGCGTCGCAGATGTCTCGACTCGCTTTGCTCGCTCGACATGACAAATAAATTACTTCTTCGCCGTAATCCGCGGTCTGAAAGTCCAGCCTTCTAGCAAGACTTCAATTTGATCCGCCGAATATGGATCGTCGAATAGATCCTTATGACCGACGTATAAACCAATTGTGTAGCACGAGATTAGCGCGTCGAGCGCATGTTCCGAATTTACAAAGTTATGCTCCAACGCCTTAGGCACAGTAAGTCGTGGCACATCTTTGAATGTAATTCCCTTTTTCTCTCGTATTTCAATTAGCGAGTGCAGTGTCTTGTGACGCCGCTGCTTTACCGGCTCTTCGTCTTGCTTTTCTTTTGCTGCGTATCCAGTATCGGGAAGTCCAAAGTATCTAAGCGTGTCGCGCGTGTTGACTTCCAAAACCGAACAACCAAGCGGAATCGGATCTTGAAACGGCACAACAAAGAATCGCATTGGAGCAAGTGAAGCCAATAGGCGCATGCCGTAATAGGAGACTTCAATCATTGAGGGATTCTTCTTGTGCAATGGACTTAACGCCGATGTGCTATCAACGGTGTCGGTCACACGCTTTGGTTCTTTGCCGTATTCTTTGACGATCTCGACAAATTCTTCGTAAGTAATGAAGATCAATTCCTCAACAATGTTCTGCCAATTCTGGTAGTCCTTTTTCGATTTCCTTTTTGCAAGATATTGCAAAAAATCTGCCGGTAGAGAAAAAGGACAATCAATACCTATTGTTGACAGCGCTTTATGCTGGGCAAGCTCTTGTCCCAGTGCGTGAGCACCCATCTTTTTGGCATCGATAATCTCAAGCCCAAGAGATCCCAGCTTGCCAATTACAAGCCATGTTTCGTGTTGGGTGGTTTTTGAGCCACTGAAATCCACGCCGGCAATTATTGTTTCTGTCATTTGTTTATCCGCAAGACTATTCAAAAAGTTTAGCGGAGATTATCTGCCGTAATCTCCGCAATAAATGCGGTGAATAGTCTTGTTGGTGCGGAGAATAACCGTTATAATCTCCGCATAAGGCGCGGAGAATAATCAAGGTAATCTATGTACATCCACGAATTAGCCGACTGGCCTCATTTTAAGTGGCAGGACGACAAACTGACCGAGCTCTTGGCTTCTGTGCGTCATAAGCAAGGGCGTCTGATTGGGCGTATGGAAGCCTTGGGTTTTGATTTGCGCAGGCAAGCTGTTTTGCGGGTGCTAACGCAAGAGGTGGTTAAGTCCAACGAAATCGAAGGCGAAATTCTTGATGCCGATCAAGTGCGTTCATCTATTGCCCGAAGGATGGGAATCAAAATAGCTGGTTTAAAACCGGCTGACCGAGATGTCGAAGGCGTCGTGGAAATGATGCTCGATGCCACGCAACAATTTCAAGAACCGCTAAGCGAAAAACGTTTGTTCCACTGGCACAGCTTGCTTTTTCCAAGTGGGCAAAGTGGTTGGAGCAGGATAAATGTGGGAAATTGGCGTGACGACAAATCCGGACCAATGCAAGTCGTATCTGGAGCCATAGGACGTGAAAAAGTACACTACCAGGCGCCGGACGCTAAACGGCTTAAGAAGGAAATGACCAGTTTCTTCAAATGGTTCGACGCCGAACAAGGAATTGATCTGGTGCTCAAGGCAGGCATTGCCCACCTCTGGTTTGTCACAATACACCCGCTTGATGATGGCAATGGACGTATTGCTAGAGCGATAGCAGACATGATGCTGGCACGTTCGGAAAATATTGCTGAACGCTTTTACAGTATGTCAGCACAAATTCGGCTGGAAAGAAATACTTATTACGACATGCTTGAGCGCACGCAAAAAGGCAAACTGGAAATCACGCCTTGGTTGGAATGGTTTTTAGCCTGTCTAAGCCGTGCCATCGATGGTGCTCACGAAACACTTGGCACAGTGCTCAGTAAGGCGAAATTCTTCGAGTCGGCGCAAGCTGCCACTCTTAACGATCGCCAAAAGCTTGTGCTTAATAAACTCCTTGATGGATTCGAAGGCAAACTAACCTCATCCAAATGGGCAAAGTTGGCTAAATGCTCGCAAGACACAGCCAATCGCGATATTAATGACCTGGTCAAACAAGGCATCCTCGTCAAGGACGCCGCCGGCGGTCGCAGCACCAGCTATTCCTTAATAGAGCATTAAATTCGGGAGCAAACTCCAACTGGCGGCATCATAGCTACTAAGCCGTATTTTTAGGGCTATTTGGAGGTTGGTAATGATGAGCAAGAGTCTAATTGTATTGCTAGGTCTTGCCTTTGCAGTTATGGGACTGATTGGCTTCTTTGCCCCAGGTTTTATGGGGACACACTTAAGCGTTGCGAATAACCTGATTCACCTGGCTTCAGGCGCTGCCGCTTTGGCCTTTGGTCTATGGGCATCCGTAAGAAGCGCAAAATTCTTTGCGCTTTCGTTCGGGATTGTCTATCTATTCTTGGGCATTGCCGGCATAACAGCACCACCAGGCATAGATTCTATGGGCATGTTTGGTTATGAAGAGCATTTGCTTGTGATCATACCGAATGTTCTTGAATTAGGCACTAACGATGCACTGCTGCACCTGGCTGTTGGCATGATGTTCGTGCTGGCATTCGTATTGCCGCAGCAAGTGATTTCGAAATTCGAAATCAAGTCGGAGATTCCAGAAAGTAGGATGCCGACGTTTAAGTCCTAGTTGATGAAATACATCTTGTTAGGTAATTTGATGCATTCTTCGGAGTAGCCGCCGAGAAGATCAGATACTTGGTCGCCTATGTTCAAGACGATCCTAAAGCCCATGTCTTCGATTGCTTTTCTGTAAGCGGATTTGAATTCTTCAGCAGGTACGTGGTTGCCATCTTGGCGCATGAGGAGTCCGTCGTAAGCAACACCGTTTTTGAGGAGGTTTTCGATGGTTGCTTTGCGCGTGCTTTCGTAGCGACCGGTTACGAGAAAAATTGCGTAGCCATTTTTTCGTGCCCAGCTGATTAAGTCTGCCGTAGGTTTAAGTGTCGGTGCTTTAGCTTGCTGCACCCAAGGCTCGAAACCTTTCCAGCCGATTACTGGATTCTGCTCCATATGTGGGCGGTTATCGAGGACTGTTTCGTCAACGTCGGCAACGATAGCGACGTTCGGTTTGCCGATGTGTTTGAGGCAAGCAACGCGGGCTTGTTTGATGGCTTCGGTGAATTCTTTGGTGTATTCGGGAGTATGTGTCCAGCGCAGACCATCAAGGACATTTTCAGAAGTGTTAATTGGCTTAGCGGCCAATGCTTTCACTTCATTGCAGGGACAAGCAGAACCAGACAGACAAATTACCGCGGACGCTAACATTGCAAGAACGAGAGCGGATACGAAATTCATGTGGTCACCTCTTAAGGCTGGGATATCAAATGACACCGGCGTGAACGAGATCTTTTAGGCTGATGAACCCAAATGGACAACCATTTTCATCAACGATTGGTAGGTCACTTATGTTGTGCTTGTCCATCATTTTGAGAGCTTCAACAGCTAATGAATTGGCGGAAATTGTTTTTGGATTGGCGAACATAACGTCTTTGGCGCACTTTTCAAAAATGCCGTTGCCAAACCTGACCTGAGCACGGCGCATATCGCCATGTGTTATGACACCACTGAGTTTGTTTTGCGCATTTACTACGACAGCAAAATCGTAATTCTTCTCATTCATTTCTTTAAGGATTTCGGCATATCGTGTTTCTGCTGTTAGTGTCGGCAACGCGCGACCTTCATGCATGATGTCTTTGATTTGCAGGAGTTGTTGACCGAGTGCGCCACCGGGATGTGAACGAGCAAAATCATCGATGCCAAATCCTTTTTTTGTCATCACGGCCATAGCCAGCGCATCGCCCATTGCCAGAGTTGCTGTGGTGGATGATGTCGGTGCCAGGTTGAGAGGACATGCTTCACGCGGGACCTTAACGTCAATTATCAAGTCGGAAAATTTTGCCAGCGTGGATGTCAGTCCGCCTGTGAAGGCAACGATTTTCAAACCAAGACGCTTGATGGGCTCCAGGATGAGCTTAATTTCTTGGGTCTCGCCAGAACCGGATAATGCAATTAAGAGGTCACGTTCGTCGAGCATGCCGAAATCACCGTGACGTAGTTCTGCTGGATGGACGAAAAATGCCGGCGTGCCTGTCGATGCAAATGTGGCGGCAATCTTGTTGCCGATATGCCCTGATTTGCCGATGCCTGTTACGACAACTTTGCCAGAGCAATTGAGGATAAGTTCGACTGCATTTTCAAAAGATGGAGAAAGGCGTTCTGCCATAGCAAGAATTGCTTGAGCTTCCATCGTCAGTACTTGCTTGCCTAATTCCAGATTGGACAGACTGGAAGGGTCTGCATTGAAGGTAACAGATGTAGTCGCTGTAGAAAAATTCGACGTCATTTTGACCCTTCGAAGGAAGTGTTGTCAGTAAAGTTTACTGGCAGTAAGCTTGCGAATCGTTGACTGAAACTAATCTGGTTGCCAAGCGCACAACCGTCACGAAAATAACTTGTCAAGCAGAATTGTCAGAAATGCCAGAATGCTGACGATGCCATTGATATTGAAGAAAGCTGCGTTGACCTTGGATAAATCCGTCGGTTTAACCAGATGATGTTCATATGCCAACATCATGGCAACCATTGTCACGCCAATCCAATATATGAGTCCGAGTCCAAGGACCCAACCTAAAAACGAGAGGGCGGTGACAGTAACTACGTGCAGACCGGAAGAAATATCCAGGGCTTTTGCCAGACCAAACCTGGCTGGGATGCTGTGCAGGTTTTCTTTGTTGTCGAAATCAATGTCTTGCGAGGCGTAGATGATGTCGAATCCGGCAACCCATGTTGCTACTGCCACAGCTAAAACCCACGGTGCAAGCGTGTTCAATTGTCCACCGGCGGCAACCCAACCACCTAGTGCAGCTCCGCCAAGGGACACTCCTAGAGCCAGGTGGCATGCCCAGGTAAATCGCTTGGTAAAGGAATAGAAGCTCAGCCAAAAGATGGCAATTGGCGACAATTGCAGGCAAATTGGCGGCAAATTGCTGGCGGCATAAAGCATTACGGCAAATGACGCCGCTGCTAGAACAGATGCTTGCCACATGCTTATGCGACCGGCTGGAATGGCTCGCGATGTCGTTCGCGGATTGCGTAAGTCGATTTTGGCATCGATGATTCTATTTAAGGTCATAGCTGCCGAGCGCGCTCCGGCAAAAGCTAGTATGATGAAAAATACCACTTGCCAACTTGGCGATTGTGTCCCTGCGAGTACCATTCCGGATAGGGCAAATGGCAACGCGAACACAGTGTGTTCTATTTTGATCATTTCAGCCCATTCGGTTAGCGCATGAAAAAATCCGCCCTTCTTAGGATTGGGCTCACGGCTGCCTTTTGGCTTGCCTACTGGTTTTGAAGCGGTACATGTAGCCATCGTCCAATGATAACTGCTTTGCCTGTTGTTTCCATTGGCAAGTACTAATTAGGACAGCGTGCGCTTTTCAAGGGGTTGTTGCAAGTTTAAATCTCAGCTTGATTTCTTGAAAGTTGCATCTAGTGCTGACATGATTCGGAAATAATTGGGAAGGATTTAGATAGTCCCCCGTATCTAACTAAGGTGAAAGTCATGACGAACGAAGGTTTCAAAGCCCCTGCTAACAATATTGCCAAGCCCCCTACCGGATCTGGTAAGACAATCGACTTACAAGGAGTGGCATCATTCGCCACATTAGTCGAACTGCTCGCACAGGAATTAGGAACCTCACCAGGTCGCATGCAAGGTATGCTGCCCTCCGGACCAGCAAGCTTTGATGAGTTGGTTGGTGAAATCGTCGTCAACAGTCAAGGCTTTGAACGCAATTTAGTATTATCCTCAAAACCGGGTTCGCCGCTGAAAATTCGCTTTCAGTCGATGTGGCGCAGTTCAGAAACTGAAGGCAGTGCTGTGACGGGTGTTGAGTCGCACTTCTTCCTCGATGCCACCGTTGAGCAAATCGTCCCGCAAGGACGTGCGCTTGCTCGTTATATCGAAGACACATTTACAATCATGGACCGCATGGTGCAACTTGGTCAGTCAGGCAAGTTCAACACAGCGTCCGTTTCCAGTTCGGAAATTTCCGCATTTGAAAACAGCGAAGCTGAAACACTGGTGCGTATGCGCGCTAATGCCGATAAGGCAGCAGAGTCGTTCAATCCTAAATAACAGGTAAGAACGAGATACATCAAACCACTTTGTCATTTCGAGCGAAGGGGCGTAGCCCCGAAGTCGAGAAATCTGTCGTGCGGATTCGACGCAGCAGGTGATCACTAGTGCTGAGTACACTCGTCGCAGATTTCTCCACTCCGCAGCTAAAGCTGCTTCGGTCGAAATGACAAATTTGGGAAGGATTGTTATCGCCAGACGTCTTGTCTTGGTGGCGGGTTTAAAAATCTAATTGATTGCAAGATTCCGATTGCGCTCAAATCCACAAGCAGCGCCGTTCCACCATAACTGAGAAACGGTAAGGGGACACCGGCTACAGGCATGATGCCCATGGTCATACCGATGTTCAAGAAGACGTGGAAGAGGAACATCGACATCAGTCCGATGGCAATCAAACTGCCGACTGGCTCCTCCCGTGCTTGATAGGCAATTTTTAGGGCGCGCAAACTAATAATTCCATAGGCGGCAATGATCAGGGCGGAAATTTTGAAGCCGAGTTCTTCGCCGATAACTGAAAAGATAAAGTCGGTTTGTCGCTCTGGAATAAATGCACCTTGACTCTGGTTTCCCTTGCCGAGACCTTGTCCGTTTACTCCGCCGGAGCCTATGGCAATTAAGCTCTGTAAGATGTGATAGCCGGAACCGCGCGGGTCGGCATAGGGGTTGAGGAAAGACGTCAGTCGCTTCTGTTGATAGTCTTTCAACATACCCCAGAGATGCGGTCTGACTTCACCAAGTCCGGCATTTGCAGCTAATACAATAAGCACCATTGTTATACGGATAAGCCATGACCAGTCGCGCGGTCTCCAGGTAAAGAGCAGAACCACTCCTAATATGACAAGATAAAGAACCCACCACTGAATATTCAGAGCGTTGAAAATCAAACTCAAGATGGGACTTAGTAATACCAAAATATCTGTAGCCGTAGCACCGGACCAGAAACACATGCCCAAATAAATGGCGCCGAATGTAAGTGATGTACCTAAGTCAGGTTGTTTGAATACAAGCAATGCCGGTGGAACAATCAGGGCGAGAGCTTTGAAGCAATCAAAAAAACTGCGGATGGGTCTTCGTCCAAGCCAGGCAGCCAGCGTGAAGATTACTACCGGTTTGGCTAATTCAGACGGCTGCAATGTGATTGGACCAATCGCTAACCAGCGCTGAGCACCAAGGGCTGAATGTCCCTTGAGCATAACAGCTAGGAGAAGTCCCAGGTTGATGCCGTACAAAATTGGCACGACCCATTTTTGCGTCCAGACAAAATAGGGTACGCGCCAACAAATAATGAGAAAGACGAGGCCTGCCCAAACAAAGGCAATTTGCTTATCGTAGAAGCTAATACCTAATTGAGTGTGAGCAAGGGTCATTAACCCAATGGTTACTAGGAACCCAGTGACACTTAGCAGCCACCAGTCCATTTCCGACACAAGCCGGAATAGACTCCGCAATAAGAAAGTAGGATCGTATTGCTGCTGCGGAATGTTCAAGTTGGGTCTTTAACCTAGCTTTTGGATCTAACTAGAGGGAAGTTAGCAATTAATGCCGCCCTCCGCTCATATTGTTGCAGATCGAAGCGGGTTGTTTGACGGTCAACTTCAAAATAGCGACCAACTACGGCAATAAGTTCCTCTTCGAGGGATGCCAAGCGATCTGCCGGCAGCTCCAGGCGGTCATGGATGAGCATGAGACGCATGCGGTCTTTTGCGCGTGTACGGGCGGTAGCGGGTTCGTTCTTGCTACGGAAAAACCAATTTAGAACTTGCATTGTTGGTTCCTCCTTATTAAGCGCGTGCCGCAGGCGTGAAGAACTTGACTAGCTTGTTCATCCAGGTCTCATCGAGAGACTGGAGGTCCATGATAGGCACGTCTTCGCCCTTGAGGCGGCGAGCGATATTTCTGTAAGCCAGACCGGCACGCATGTTTTCCGTTCCGGCAACTGGTTCGCCACGGTTGGTGGAGACGATGATTTCTTCGTCTTCCGGTATAACACCGAGCAACTTGACGGAAAGAATTTCCAGAACATCATCAACGCTCATCATGTCGTTGGTCTTCACCATCGACGGACGCAGGCGGTTGATAACCAGGCGATGCTCTTTGATTTCTTCTTTACGCGCTTCCAGCAACCCGATGACGCGATCAGCGTCACGGACAGCGGACATTTCAGGAGTCGTAATGATGATTGCTTCTTCGGCTCCGGCAATGGCGTTTTGGAAGCCACTTTCGATACCGGCTGGGCAATCTATTAATACGAAATCAAACAAGGTCTTAAGCTCAGCCGTCAAAGTCTTCATTTGTTCGGCATTAACGGCTGACTTATCGCGTGTTTGTGCTGCGGGCAATAAGCACAGGTTGGGCATGCGCTTGTCTTTGACAAAGGCTTGTCGCAGTTTGCAACGCTCTTCGATGACATCGACGAGGTTGTAGACAACGCGATTTTCCAGGCCCATCAGAATGTCGAGGTTACGCAACCCGATATCCATGTCCACCAACACAACCGATGCGCCTGTTTGCGCAAGTGCTGTGCCGATGTTTGCGGAGGCTGTTGTCTTACCGACACCGCCCTTACCTGAGGTGATTACTATTACTTTGCCGCTCATTTGTTTACCCTTACCTCAATGGAAGTTTTATTTACGTGGTTACTCAGGAATATTTGCTTGGATACGAATTTGTCCATTCACGACTCTGGCTGTTTCAGGAACCAGCGTTCCAGACTTTGGTTTGTCTGGAGATCTAGCAATGGAATGGGCAATACGCAATTGAATTGGTTGCAGACGCAAGGCGCGAATTTCGGCTTGCTCGTTGCCGTTGGAACCGGCATGAGCCATACCGCGCAGTGCACCCCAGACAGTGATGTCGCCTTCTGCTACAACTTCAGCGCCCGGGTTGACGTCACCAAAGATAACTAGATGACCCTTGTGACTTACAGATTGTCCGGAACGCAGGTTTTGCTTTAAGTAGAGGACTTGCGGAGCTTGGGAAGCCTCTGCTTTTGCAGTTGTGGTTGAATTTTCCTCGCAACCAGGACCGGCGTAACCTTGTTCAGCAGCCGGCTTTTCTGTTGTTGCCGGAGCTTTCTCGGTAGCTTTTGCTTCTTCAGCTTGAGCAGCGGCTTCCATAACAGCAGCATCAGCAATTAGTGCGCTCAAGCTGGCGGCCACTCTTTTAGCGACATTGAGTTTGCGTGACTGTAGAGCTTCTTTTGTCTGATTGTTGGTGGCAAATACTTGGTTGAAAGTGATACCACTCTGTTTAGCCAAACCAACGACCTGGTCGACATCTTCTTCGTTCAAAAGAATGGCGCCCAATTTGAGATCAACTTTTGTTCCTGGTGGAAGCTGGCTGGATACTTCAAGCGAAGAGACCAAATGCTCACGGGCTTCTTCTATATCCACGCAGCCACTTATGTCTACGAGGATACCCTGATCTGGCTGACTAATAATAGCAATTTTAGACATCGTTTCCTGCTCGAGTGTATATACCACAAGTATTTTTGGAGCGGTCTTGCAACCGCCAAGTACTGAAAAATTCCTTGTTGATCGTATTTGCTGCACACGCCTACGTCAAGGCAAAAAGAATATAACGTCTGCATACAATCGATGACGTTGACATAAACTT
>SBAT01000069.1 GCA_005240105.1 Chloroflexota bacterium | reverse complement strand
TTCCTGCAAGTTACTAAATTTAGTCATACAAGCTCCAGGCTATGGCCAAAAACTAGTGAGTAAATACCTTGATGAACAACACGTAATAATAGAATACCGGAGTAGCAAAGATGAGACTGTCACATCGATCCAACAGCCCACCGTGACCTGGGATAAGGTTACCAGAATCCTTTACGGACATATCACGTTTTATGACTGAAATAATCAGATCTCCAAGAGGAGCAGCGATGCTTATCAAGACTGCCGCGCCCACCAACTGCCAAGCGTTGAGCATCGGCACCGCATAGCCGAAAATTGCGGCTGCAATGAGACATCCGCCAAGCCCACCAATGGCACCTTCTACTGTCTTCTTTGGACTTATGAGCGGTGCCAATTTATGTTTGCCGCATATACGCCCTACCGTATACGCCATGACATCATTGAGAGCTACTGCCATCGTCAAGAAAATAATGCAGCCAAATCCGTCCGGCAGGTTGCGCAGAAATACCAGATGTCCGAGAAACCAGCCGAAATACAAAATGCCAAATATTGTGAATGCTTCTTTTGCCAACATGCCTTCATATCGCTGCAAAATTACAGGCGTGCTCAGAACAAGCATGATGATAAATACCGGCAGCACGTAAAAGAAAAATGGTTGTCCAAAACCCAATGCTTCAATGCTGACCAAATTAGGGGTTGTTTCCAAAAATGCAGCAAGGATAAGCGCGATGCCGCCGAGTCTGCCTACCCAGCGGAAAGCCGGTGTGTCGGACAAATTGACGACACCAAAAAATTCGCGCAGGCACCACAGAGCCAACGTGCAAACCAGAACTGCAAATGGCAGACCGCCAAAATATGATGGTATTAAAACCACCGGCGCAATAAGATACCAACTGAAATAGCGTTTGCGTAAGTTAGGATCAGCCTTGCCCGCCTTTAGCTCCGCCGCTAATACTGCTAAACCTGCGGCCAGGAAAAAACCGGCGACTATGAATAGCGTACGATGCGCAATCGGGTCCAGACTCAAGTGCGCATCTCCTTGCTGACTAGCGACAGGATACGCAATAGGCGTTGAAGAATAGTAATGCAAGCAAGCGGGATGAAAATAATCAACAACCAACTGTATGTTGAATAGCCAAGTAAGCCATAATCCGGGTAGAGTCCGTACACCAAGCAAACTACCATCAGGTAGATCATCCGATCAGCCTTACCCAGCACACCTGAATAGACACGCTCAGCACCGACGGCTTTACCAAGAATTCCCGTGTAGCTGACCATGACAATACATATGATTGATACGAAACCAATAAACTTATCTGTCAGCGGACACATAGTCAGTCCAAGGAAAATTGCCACGTCGGCAACTCGGTCCGTCATTTCGTTTAGCACTTCGCCAGCAACACGAGCCTTGCCGGTTTGCTGGGCGAGCAATCCATCAAGCGCGTTCAAAGCCAAACGTAAGAACAGCAACGGAATTACGACAAAGGCTAACCAAGGAGTCCAGAACGACATATACAAAAGAACGCCGGCAACGATTGACAAGACCACTGCCATCCAGGTGAGTACATCCGGATGGACGTTCCAAAGTAGCTTAATCAGAGGCTGAAGTTGTTGGCGAAACCAGGGTTTTATGTCGTAAATGCCCATTTAGTGCGTCTTATTGCTGCCTGCCAGTTGGATATTACCTTGATTATCCTGGCTTAGAGCATTGGCTAGCCGTTTATCGCGACAAATTGCAACATTAATGGCATCGATTAGCTTCTTACCGCCCTGACCATTCATGTGTGCGGTGTCGGAGAAATCGAGCTTGTTGAACTTATCTCCGAAGCCTGTGCCACCATTGAGGTCAACCAGTTGCACATTCCACTTTTGGCTTGAGGCGCGCATGGCGGCAATGAATTTGTCGTAAGTGCCTGAAGGCAGCAACTGCATATTCGTGGGCGTAAGGGGCATGCTGACCAGTAAGACTTGAATATTTTGCTCTTGAGCCATTTGCAAGAATTTGTCTAGCCAGATCTTTTGATTTTCCAGCAACTTATCGTTGCCTGAACCATATCGGCTTATGTATTCACGTGTGTTGTCGTCGAACTTATACGGTGAGTCGGCTTTGACGATGTACAAGCCTTCCTCTGCTTCCATACGCATATTCGATGGAGCATTGCGCGTTTGATCAATTTCATTGAGTGGGCTGTTGACGCAGAGCTTTTCAATCAAGGGATTGAACATTTTTCTTGTCCAATCACAAGCGACAACCTGGAAGTCTAGCTTCTTACCCCAGAGGTAGATGCCTCTTCCCTGCCAGTAATCAGCTTGTTGCCAAATTTGCGGCATAGAAAGTTGAACAAGATCATCAATGGAGGTGTAGCGCTGTAAATATTTAAATGGTCGTGTGGCAGCAGCACAATGGACGTGCTTGTCCATGAAGTCGCGTGGACCGGCGCCGATGACTATCACGCGCGGCTTCTTGTCGCCACTTAAAAGCGCTCTGGTGATCATGTAGTGATCGGAAATCATTCCACCCGGCATGGCGAAGTTGAAGCATTGCGCTTTCTTGACGCCCAGGTTTTGCTTGAGTAAATCTTCCAGATAGCTCGAATAGTGGTGGTGAACGTAGTCGAAATTCTTCTTCAGGTAGTCCGCATCTCTTAGTGCGAGCGGATGCATCATGAATGACGAGCCCATGAGGGCAACCTCCGGCGCTTCCTTCTGTTGAGCCAATTCTTTTGTAGCCCACCAAATCCAAGTGTGCGCAGCAGGAAGACTCTCGGGATCAACCTTCGATAATGGCTGCCACATAAGCAAAGCGATATTCACGACAGCAAAAAGACCAAGCGCCCATAGCACCTGGCTGATGCCGATGGTGACTTTGGGTTTATTGCTGGTGTCAGCTTGCTTCATGGTTCCTCAAAACTGGAAGTAAATAAACTTCGGAGAAGCATCTGGTGAAAATGCCACCAGGACACAAATCATTATGGTCAGATACACAGCCTGCCAGCCACAGGGCAAACTCGGTGCTTTGTAGGGGCTGGCGACACCAAGATCTGCCAGCTTGCCGGAGATAATCTGACCGACAAATAGAAGCAACAAGACCAACGGCAAGAGCAAGAAGACTACTGGATCATGCACGCTCGGCAACGAGAGTGAAAATGCAGACACGCCTGCCGGATATTGTCCGACGAAGAACAGTCTCTTGATGATTTCCATGGCTGTGTTCATGTTTTCCGCGCGGAAGAAGACCCAGCCGATGCAGACAACGTGAAAAGTAAGAACGATGGAAAAAACGTGGAAGGCTTTTGACGTAGCGATTTGCTGCCACCAGGAGAAGTTCTTCATGAGTCCCTGGAATTCCTTGTGAGCAATGAGCATCACACCCTGATATGCTCCCCAGACTACGTAGTGCATGGCAGCTCCGTGCCAGAGTCCGCCTAATACCATGGTGATGAACAGGTTGCGGTAGTTGAATATCTTGGAGCAGCGGCTGCCACCTAAAGGAATGAATAAGTAGTCGCGCAACCATGTCGATAGCGAAATGTGCCAGCGGTGCCAGAAGTCGGCAATCGACGAAGCGAGATAAGGCAGGTTGAAGTTGAGCGGGACTTTGTAGCCGAAGAGTTGCGCCGAGCCGCGAGCTATATCCGTGTAACCGGAGAAGTCGAAATAAATCTGGAAGGCAAAGGCGTACACTGCCATCCAGGTGTCGACGCTAGACAGCAATTGTGGTGTCTGGAATGCGCTCTGCACAACGGCTGACAAGTTGTCGGCAAAAATTACTTTCTTGAACAAGCCGAAGACAATCAAGTTAATGCCTTCATCGAAACTTG
>SBAT01000117.1 GCA_005240105.1 Chloroflexota bacterium | reverse complement strand
GCTCGAATGTGTCCGAATCTGGCGGACCCAAGGCCGTTTCGTTTGGATGCGGACGCTGTCCGCCATCGTCAAGGGCATTAAGCACCTGTTCGGCGGCAACAATAAGTCACCCAATTCCGAACCGTCGGAATACGATGGTGATTACATGACAGACCCGAGCGATCTCCCGATCAGCGGCTAACGTCATCCGGCAGGGCAGGTATGACAAACATATCTGCCCTTGCCTGTCCATTTCAATCCCAAAAGATGCGACACGGCTTGGCATCGTGAATTACACTGTCATTGCTAATCAGTGGAAGATCAAGGTAAAGCGCCGTAGCCACAATCAAAGAATCAGCCGGATCTTTGGAGAACAACAACCTATCGTACTCTAATACGACCGGCAAATCGAGTGGAACAAGCCTGTAGCCACGACAAGAAAACAGTGTCGTCGCCCAGACTGACAACGGCTGATTCAGTTTGATTACGTTCTTTCGCAGGAGTTGCGCAATTTCCACGAAGACGTACGCCGGCACATAAATGGTGGCATCCTCAGCGCGAGCAGACTCAAAGACGTTGAGAACCCGCTTGCTTAATTTGCGGCGCTGATTGCACCAATAGTTGAGCAGCGGGTGAGTGTCGGTTACGTATTCTTTGCCGCTCACAATAGTTTCGCCCTGCGCTTAGCCGACTTAGCCGCCTCCTGCTCAATTTGGCGACGCGCCTGCTCAAGGTCGCCAAGAATTGCTACAGAACCCTCAAGACTCTCAAGCTTATGCTTGGCTTTGCTCCTGGTTACCTGGTGGCACATTGCTTGAAAGGCATTGTAGCCAACAATAACGGCAACCGGCTTGCCGTTATCGGTAATCTCAACGGGTGTACTGCCCGCAGCTATGGCATCGACCAGCGGCAACAGTTCACGCCTAGCTTTTGCTTTGCCAATACGCGGGAATCCTGCTTCTTGCAGCTGAGCGAGATCGATATCAAACTTTTTGGGAGTAGGCATAGTCTTGCTCCTGGAAATCAAAGCCAAAATTGCGCACGTACTACGAGTGTACACTATTTGTGCTCACTCTGCATTAAACAACAAGTTTCGCCGCCCAACCTCGACAGGAAGGGGGCCACGGTATCCCGGTCGTGGAATGGTTCCACGACCTACTTTTCCACTAGGAGAAATCCCTATGTTTACACAATCCACGCTGAGAAGCGTTATGTCCGCTCTTTCGCTCGCCCTCGTCGCCACCACATTCGTGGCTCCGGCAGCTTACGCTGGCGATCAGACCAAAACAGATCGTTCCATAAAGATGGTACGACCGCTGTCTGCCATCGTAAAGGGCATCAAGCACTTGTTCGGCAACACCGACAAGTCACCCAATTCCGAACCATCGGAATACGACGGTGATTACATGACAGACCCAAGCGATTTGCCAATCAGCGGCTAATCGCTCATAGAGAAGCAGGCAGGTGTCTCAACAACACCTGCCTGCCCTTCGCTCTGCACTTTTACAAACCGATTGTTGGTGCTCTTCGCACCAGGAGGTCTTTCACAATGAACTATGACCTATTGCTTCATCACGTACTGATCGGCACAGCAAACGTATGCATCATTGCCGGCTGTCTCAATTTCGTTGTTTTGTTCTACCTAATCTCGAGAAACAAACAACTCAATGCCTGGATGGCGAGACACCTGCTCACGCTTTTCAAAACAATGCTAGCAGTGATAACAGTTTCAATTGCCGTCACATTCCTGCCGTTGCCGCCACTCTTGCAAATCGTTTTAGTTGGCCTTTTTGCTTTTCTCGCCCCAACTTTTCTTCTGGTGCTCGTACTAATGAGAGATGGCATACCAGGCATTCGGCGAAGGCTCGACATAGACGCTGTAGTTAAAGAACTGCAAGCAGAATACCCGGGCAAGAACATCATTCTGTCACCACCGGAAAATCCGACAGAAATCATCTGCGAGTTGGAGCGGACAAACGGATACAGCAAGATCATTGCCGTCACCGAAAAATCTGAGCCTCACTACCATTTGATTAGCACAGAACACTACAAAGTCTTACGCGGAAGACTTGTCGTCTACACAAAAATCAACGGCAAGACATACCGCGAAGTCTTAGCGCCTCAATTGACGACGAGCGTCCCGCCCAACGTCATCCAGTGGACCGAAGGTGTCGACGAATACGAAGACACCTGGGTCGAAGCCGAATGCCGCCCACCATGGACTGCAGAAGATCACTACGTCGTGAAATAACAGCGATCAAGTAGTACACACCCCTCAGGTAACTATTCAGCCCAGACTAATAAGGAGCACAACGAATGAACGAATCAACCACCCAATCGCAAATCCGCAAAGGCACAAGACTCAATTTCAGCAACTTGCTCGTCGATCGAAAGTACCGCGCGGAAATTGTCAGCCTACGACTAGCGAGAACCGACCGCGCCGCCGGATTCAAGAGCGCCTTCAAGCTTCTAAGACAAATTCTGCGAGCGGCAGAAGCAAACTCCCCACAAGCAGCTGAAGTCGCTGACGAGATTACCGTCCTTCTTCTCAAGGAGTTGCAAATCCCAGCCAGCCGAGTGCGTGCAGCGCTTCGCTACTTAGAATTAGCCAACAACATTGAAAAGGCGTCGAATCCTCGCAGCGCTCTCATCGCGGCCCGCAAAGCAGTTATAGGCGTGATTCTCGTTGAACTACCCGGTTACGTCGACGGCAAGGGTAACCCGCCTCTGGGCGAAGCACTCAAGAAAAAAGCTGACAAATCGCTCAAGAACTGCGATATGACGCAAGTCGATCTTGCCCGCCTCATGGCTCTGATGGCATGCATTCAATGGGTCAAGGACGATTGCAATACTGGACACGCCTGCAAAGCTGCCGACGCTTTGAACGCCGCTGCCTATGCCTTGAACAACCGTCCTAGTTGGTCAACCGCTTCGATCACCAACATCATCAATTCGGAACGTCTGGTCCCGGAACCAGATCCGAATCCCAACACAGACCCTCCGTGTCTGATACCAAATGCCGAGACCATTGCGGCAATAGAAGCAGCCCGCGCCGGAGACCTGGAGAAAGTCGCAAGCATAAGCGATCTCTTCAGCAATGAAGAGGAAGAAGGAGACCCTAGCGACAAATTCCAAGATCGCTACTCCGACTAACGACAGCAACAACGCAAGCGGCACATTTTCGAATGTCGCCGCTTGCTTCCCACCTTAAAAACAAGCGTCTCTTAGAAGACGGATAAAAATGAAAAAAGAAGAATTTGAAATCGGAAAACAGTTTTACACAGCTTGTGGACTATGGATTTGCACAGGCAAGAGCGACACCGAAATCAGAGCAAAGCAACTCTGGATGTACACAACCTCTGGCAAACAAAGCATGGAGGATCAACCTGAGGTAACATTCAACAATCGACATTGGCCGGCATGCCGAGAGGACAAACCTCAGATCCGAATGGGTGAGAAGCCTAAGAAGATTCCATGTTTCCGCTGTTATAACGACGATCCCAATGTGCCAAGGGTGATACTGGGCATGGGGTTCGAAAAGATAAACGGCGTGAGCATCTTTCGGGGCACCACCACCGTAGTTTGCGCACGATGTCGCCGCAGTGACGAAGAGAGTTGCTTTCGCATGGGCAAATACAAGTGGATTTGCCCGTGTGGAGCAAACATCTGGCACGACGATCCGAAAACAGACGAAAAGTGCCTGAATTGCGACCGTGAACGCGGATTTTGGACGCCTGTGCACAACGGATAGGCAGACCAGATAGAGAAGAGAGAGCGTAAAAGCTCTCTCTTCATCGCTTTTCTAAAATTACATAACCACTATAGACTCTAATAGATCCATATTTGCCTTTCTGGAATATGTGTGAACGCTTGACCAATCTCGGAATAAGCAATAGAATATGACTATAGTCATTAACCATGGTCATATTTGAAACGAACTAACATGAATCGCAAATCCAAACAAATCGGCGCGGGTGAATTCAAGGCGAAGTGCTTAAAGCTTATGGATGAAGTGCAAGCATCAAGAGAACCCTTGGTTATCACAAAGCATGGCAAGCCAATCGTCACTGTAATGCCATATAACGAAAAGCGCACCATTCCATTTGGTTGCATGAAGGACTCAGTCGAGATCACTGGAGACATTGTCGGTCCGATAGGAGAACGTTGGGATGCAGAAGGATAGCGCAAGCAGTTCCAAAAGACTTCCTGCCGCCTTACTGCTCGACACTCATGCGGCTATCTGGCTAGCGGAAGACAGTGCGAAAATCAAATCCGCTCGTGATGCTCTAAACATTGCTTACGAACAGGATAAGTTATTTGTGTCTGTAATTTCCGCCTGGGAAATTGGCTTGCTTGTCCATAAAG
>SBAT01000213.1 GCA_005240105.1 Chloroflexota bacterium | reverse complement strand
GTACCATACAGCGAGCTTTTACCTGATGCCCGGCACCTACCACTTGGAAATCACCCCAGAAGGCGGCGCAAAGCAGGATGCCGACGTGGAAGTGTCCTTCACCAAAACGATCGAGATACCCATCACCGCCCCAGCCTCAGATGCAGCTGAAAGCGGCAACAAGCCTCAAAAGAAGCACTGGTGGCAGTTCTGGCGGTCATAGCCTTTTGCTTATCACTAAGCCCCGCTTGGCAACTTTATAAGTTAATGTTACTTCCGTAAGATCCCATTTTAGAGATCCCGCTGCACGGGTATGTATCTCGGGAGCCAGTCTTGTAATGGGAGATAAACGGGTATGGAAATCGATAAGTCTTGGGAGTCCATTTACGACTCAGTAGGTTTTGTAGTTGACCGAACTCTTAATCCGGAGAAGACACTTGGTCCCGCCTGTCTTATCTCAACAAATAAAATGCTGGTCAATGCTAGTGCCGTATTTAAATACATAGAAGCTCCCTGGGCATTGGCTGTTAATTTCCCACACGCAGACTTGCAATACGCCATTAAATCCATAACTCTGCATCCGACTTTTAACACCACAGAGGCTCACTGGTGTTATCTCTCCCAAACTGGTTCACCACAAGATCCTATTTATCTGCCCGAAAACGACATGGCTGTCATTGAAGTTGAGCCGCGCTTGCGTCCTCTTGATCCACAACTGGCTGCCGAGCTAAATATGAAACTGGCAGTTCAATTACCTATTTCAGATATGGATGTCTCGCACGGTTTGAAGGGCGAAGACATGCCTTCGATCATCAAGCGTACTATCTCTATTGGCACAGACGGCTTGCTGACAGTCGTAGACAGCCGCAACATTCCAATTGCTCGATTAGACATTCACGGTGGCAAAATTAGACGAGCCACCTACAAGCATTTGACCAACGAAGCTGCAGTTTTCGAGCTTATCTATCAAAAACCTGCCGGCGCATTCCTTTTCCAAACGACACATAGTTTTGTTTGGCCAAATGTTCGCAATTTAGATCAAAATGCAGACGCACTATTAGGCGAAGCAATTCTCAGAGCCGAACAAGTAAGACCAATAATTCATGCCTTGGGCGGACCAGAAGCACGCTATCTAGCTGGCAATGGAGCATTTGATCCAAACCTTGTAAATCCAAACTTGCGCTGGGTCGCCGAACGCCTCTGGCCATGGCTAGATGGTTATCTCACAATTGAAAAACTCACCGAGAGAATCGGCGTTGACACATATTCAATAGTGCAAGCCTTACAAGACATGCTCAATAATCACTTGATTGACATTTATAGAAAGTCGCCATTTGTGAGAGGCGGTCAAATCGGTACTCCGCTTGTGCCGACAGTTGATATGAATATCGAAGTGTGGGATGAACTGGATGCTTTCTATTTGGATCCACTTTCTGGAAGACCTATCGTCAGCCAAGGAAATTTCTTTGGACCCAGTCGCCTGGTGGATACTAATGTACTGCTGCATACAGTGCCTGTCCCTCACTGGGGCTATGGTGCGCTCGTCATGAAAGAAAACTATCTAATTGGTTTGTATACGGGCTTTTATGCCGGAAGACCAGGTCACACGCCATTGCCGCAAAAGCTGTATCGCTCTGTTTGGGTAGCAGCTTTGCAAGACATCGAAAATATCCGCAAGGAACCTACTCCTCCAACGGCAGATGAGTTAGCTGCCGAAGCACAAGAAAAAGCTGCAGCCGCCGCTACCGCTCAAAAAGCTGCATCTGAAGCATCACAAGCAGTCGGCCGTTACATCTGCGCCAACTGCCATGCCCGCAACGTAGAATTTGGCAATTGCCGAAGCTGCGGAGTAGACATGGAAGAAGCAGCCCTGGGAGAAGACCCGGCGGAAAAACTCGAAAATGCCAGACGCCTGCGCGAATCATCACAATCTAAAGTCGCCTTGCACCCCGGCGCTCTGGTCCTGCTGCCTTTAAGTGTGGTGATCATTGGTCTAGTTTTGTTCTTCGCTTACGGCGCATTTACAAGTCCGCATCCAGCACCGACACAAAACCACCCGCCAGCAGTTGCCCAAGCTGTTCAACCAACCAACCATAATGCCGGTGTAATACAGGAGACATCAACTGAACAAGCAATTGCACCGGAAGTCTCGATGGAATCGCTAATTCAACAGTCAGGACTGAAGTCAACGCCAATTACAGACTATTCCTTCGAAGACACTTCATTCCGCACAGAACCCATGCCGTCATTTGGCATGATTTCGCAAGACCAAAATCAAAAGATACTGTTCACCATTTGGGGCAACAATGCACCTTTGCAAAGCCTAGACACTGTAGCCAAGCAAGTACCATTTGCCAACTTCCAAAAGGTAAACAACCTTCAGAGCGTCCAAGTAGGCCGCGGACAAGTAACTGTCGGCGGCAAGAACATGGACTGGTTCGTCGGTCGCTATCCGCGTAAGGGCGGTGGCAACGAAATGGCCATGGTCTGCGCTTATAAAGCCCCTTCGGGCGGCAAGACCATTGTAGTAATTGCTCGTCCGTACACAGCCGGACAAGACCTCGACTACATGAAGTCGCTAACAACCATCAACAACATGGTCACCGCCCAAGCAGCCGGCTCGCGTTAGACAGCGGCTTTGACTTTGGTAGCCAAAGCAATTACTTCTCGCATGAATGCAGGCAGGTCCTTAGGCGTGCGCGACGTGACGATGTTTTTGTCGACTACTACTTCAGCATCGACCCAATTGCCACCGGCATTAACCATGTCGTCTTTTATCGTGTGATAGCTGGTCAGCTTAACACCCTTGAGAATATTGGCGGAAGCCATGACCCATGGTCCATGACAAATTGAGGCAATGATGCCGCCGCGCTCGTGCGTCTTTCTTACGATGTCCAAACATGCTTGATTGGCGCGCAGCTTATCCGGCGCATGACCGCCTGGGATTATGACGATATCGAACGTGTCCTTGATGAAACTTTCAGTCGTGCCGTCAGTCTCAGCAGGTATGCCATATTTGCCTTTGTAGGTCTTCTCACCCAGTCCGGCAATTACAACCTGCGCACCTTCTTCGAGCAAGCGTAAATACGGATAGAAGAGTTCTCTGTCTTCGAACTCAGGAGCCGCAAAGACAATTGCTTTTTTGTTATTTAGTTGCATGAGGGCCTCTTTTAGAAATACTTGCGCATCGTGACGAGATCAGAGAAGGTTTCCCATATTACAGATAACTTGCCGCCGGATGCACCTTGCGATTCGCGTGGCAGATGTTCGATGTCTATTTCACGGACACGAAAGCCGGCTTTCTCGGTACGAATGCAAAGCTCAGCATCAACGAATGGCGTATGCGACACGAGCTCAATCGTGTCTAGAATTGACTTTCTAAAGAGCTTGATTGAGTTGACATCGGTAAACCAAGCGCCATAAAGAATACGCATGAGCGCGTTGTAGGTATGTGATTGCATACGGCGCTTGAATGGGTCATTGCGCTTTATGCGTTTGCCAATGATCAGATCACCATCAGCAAGTCCTTCAATCATCTTCAAAAGTTCCTTTGGATGATATTGATAATCACCAGGCAAAGAGAATATAAGCTCCTTGCTGCCACCGAGATACAACTCGCGAATTGTGGCACCAAAGCCCTTATTCACTTCATGGTTGATAAGCTTCATTCGCGGAATACGCTTGGCTGTTTCTTCCAGCACTGCCAATGTATTGTCCTTGCTGCCATCGTTGATGACAATGATTTCGTAATCACGGCAGATGTTGTGCAACAGGCCATCAGCATCAGTTATCAAACGTCCGACTGTCGTCTCATCGTTATAGGCTGGAATTATCAAGGACAGGGAGGCAAGCGGCAGAGCCACTGAATCTTTGGCCCTTGCGCTCTTAATTCCTGAATTAGTCATTATCGCCATTTTTGTTTACCTTAGGTT
>SBAT01000214.1 GCA_005240105.1 Chloroflexota bacterium | reverse complement strand
GTACGGGAGTTTGAGTTGTGGTGGTCATGGGGGTGCTCCTAAACTTTTGTCATTCCGAGCGCTAGCGAGGAATCTGCCGTGGGTGAACTAAGTTCGTGTTTTGCAACTCGAACGCTGGATCGTTGCGGTAGATTCCTCGTTTCACTCGGAATGACAAAAAAGGGGCGGAATGACAAAAAAGGGGCGGAATGACAAAAAGGGGGAGTCATTCTGACAAAGGGCATTACGTGTTCCATGTTGCTGATGCTCCTACTTCGGTGGGTGCGACAAAGGGGACGACCGTGTCGGACGGAGCGAAGTTGTGAACAGGTGAACCTAGCGTCGCGTAAGCTGGGCCGACGAGTTTGCTTTCGCCGGACACTCCACTCTGTAAGGCGTGCCAGTTCATGCCAGAGCTTTCGCCTTCAAGATCGTAGATGTCTTGTCCGGCGATGCTGTTGATGATGGTGGCACTGCGCCAAGCCATGAGACTCAGGTTAGGGTCGGCAACTCCGTGGCTGTGCCTGGCGGCGTTTTGCACGTAGATTTTATTCTGTGCTGGACCGTCCCATTCAATGGAGAAGTCTTCGTTGACGGCGAAGTGTCCATTTTCAAGAACAATCTTGTCGCTTACGCCGGACAAGTAAGCCGGGAATTGCCATCTATAACCTGTGCAAAGGATGATGATGTCGGCGTTAACGACCGACGTTGCATCACCCAGGTGTTGGGTCAGTATCAATTGATGCGAGCCCTGATTGGCATGAATATCGTCCAATTGATGATTGCTCAAGAAGTTGACGATTTTCGGCAGTTGCTCGATGCATTCCAAGTAGTACAATCTTTGATAGATTGCATCAAGCAAGTTATTGGAAATGCCATCGCTGGCAAGGGTCTGCTGCTTAACTAATTGCGCCTTCGTTCCTGGCTCTAAGCCGTAGAAGAAGTCACTGTAATTCGGCGTGAAGATCTCATTAGCAAAAACAGATTCATCCATGGGAGCAAAATGATCCCGGCTGGAAATCCAATTTACTGCCGCCGGCAAATTCTTGTCGTCGGCAATTAGAGCTTGCACAATTTCAGCACCACTTTGTCCGCCGCCAATTACGGCGACTGTTTTGCCTTTCCAGTGGTTGCCTTTCATCAAGAAGTCCTTGACGTGATACACAGTATCTCCCAGGTGCGGCTTGGCGCAAGGAGGAACATTTGCTGCCAGACCGCTACCAAGTGAGAGATGCTTGCCTTTAATAATCCGCTTCGTTGTTTGCATAACGAAGTGAGACTTCTTGAAGTGCAAGTCCTGAACTGCTTCACCAAAATGCAAGTTCGGCAGAGATTGGCTCACCCAATTGAAATATTGGCTGAATTCCTTCCTCAACACATTTGTGAACTTGCCGTTGATGAACCTGTACAACCTTTTGTGCTTTCTCAGGTAAGCGAGAAAGGAATAAGGATTGGTCGGGTCGACCAAGGTCACCAGATCTTTCAAGTGTGTGACTTGAATCTCCGCATCGGGCAGCAGTTGTCCTGCGTGCCAGATGAAAGAGTCTCTGGCATCAAAGAACTTACTGTTGATGCTTGGTACTGGTGAAAGCAAGGCTGCCAAACTTAAATTGAACGGTCCAATGCCAACTCCCAATAAGTCGTGTGTTTCAAAATCGTTGTTGATGATTATATTCATGTCGTTGTAACTCCTATACCTAATTCGATGTCTGCCTGATTTAGTGGTTTCAAATTAATCGGCATATATCGTTTTACCGGTAGAGTTGGAAGTGATTCGAAGTTGGAGAGAGTTGGCACGTCCGTGTAACCAAGGGTTACCCAGAGTGTTTCACTTAGTCTTGGCATGAATGGATAAGCCAGAACTGCTAGTCCTTTGAGCCACCAGAAGTATGCTTCGCTTATTGGACTTAATGCTTGTCCTAATTTCACCCAGTGGTCAATTGCGGCAGCTGCATTATGCGGCTGGAATTGACCGGGATCGAGGAACTTAGTTTGCCCTTCAACGAGTGTGGCAAAGTATTCGGCAATGCCGCTGTCAACTTGACTGTTGTCGTCAGGTAGCGCAGGCAATGCTTGAACAACAAGTGTTTCTATCCACTGAGCGGTCTTGTTGTAGAAGTTAGTGAGTTTTTCTGTGTCAACATTTCCAGCAGCAGTGCGAATATCAATTGTTGACAGGTACAAGCGAACTATGTCGCTTGAGGCGCCAATTTTATTGACGATGTCGTCTGCCCAAATTGCGTGCCGGCGGCTTGTCGAAAACTTGCTGCCGTTAAGATTCAGGAAGTGGTTGACCAGGTAGTAGTCAAATTGCTTGTACTGCTTCACGCCGGCGGTGATGCCCAAGATACTGCCTAAAACCGGGATCGTGTTATCGATACCAAAAGCAGAAATTGTTGTCACGTTGGAATCATGAGCAAATGGATTTTTGGTTGTATCCAGGACTTGTCCTGCTACTTCACCCAGCATCAAAGCAAAAGCAAAGGCAAATGGATAGTTGAAGAACTTGTCGCCTAGGGACGGTTTACCGGTGGATAAACCCCATTCACTGCTCGATGTCAGCCTCAACAATCCCTTCTGCAAGGAAATGTAGTTATGGTAGATTTTCTTGATGCTTTCATCCAGTCCCCGGTTATCCAGGTCGGATTGAGCAGGCAACTCCATAAACAAATTGGTAACCGACTTCTTACCAACGGGTTGTTGTGAGTTGACCACTTCTTCCGGACGGAAGTGAGCGCCACAGTCTTCACAGAAGTAACCCCGCACTGAGGCATTGCAGACAGGACATTGACCTGCCAGTCTCCAGCCGGTCAGGTAATTGCCTTCAGAATCTAATCCAATAGTTTCAGATTGGCTCTGTGTGATACCGGCAACTTGCAGCTGCCCAAGCAACTTGTGGTGCCATTGCTGATACGTGCCTGACCATTGTAATGACAATGGGTTGATAAATTTGCTTACGCCAATCTGCATTGATGACAAATCACTGGCTATCTGTTCGTGATACTTGTTGCAAATTTGCAGAGGCGTCAAGTTTTCTCTTTCCGCCTGCCATGTTACATAGGAGTCATAGCTGTCCGTGCCGGAAACTATAACGGCCCTATGACCGGACATTTTTAGATGCCTGGCAAGAATGTCCATCGATAGAAATGGTCCGCCAATGTGACCGAGGTGTAACCGGCCATTGGGAGTAGGCATTGCTGAGACAAGGACGTATGTTTTCTTTTCTGTAGTAAGTGACATTGAACTACTCCTTTGACTAAGGGCAGGGTAAATATGGGTTCAAATGTGCGACGGCAAAGCAGCCAGTTGGGCTGGAAGTCGCTTATCGTTTTGTTTGCTTTAGCTACGAGCTAGGAACGTTTTGGTCGTTTCTCGTCTCGTCGCTCATGTTTTGGCTCGGAATGTTGTATGCCTGGCGGCATTCGTTTCTTCAATTCTTCGGCAATATAGCTGACGGATGTTCGATAACCTTCTTCTGATATTTTGCAAGCGTTTTTACAATCCCTTGCTAATACTGCTGCTACCAACTTTTCATCGTCTTTCAACAAATGCGTAAGCACTTTTTCGTCTTTATAGTTTGCGTTGATACAAACGACACGATAGCGCGCAGTCTGGTCATAAAGCATGTCACGGATTTTTAGCAACCAGGGCGAACCACATGCTTTCACGAGTGAATACAAAAAGTCCTTCTGTAATTCATCCCATTTAACAGGATCAACATTTTGGTTGATCTTCGGATCTATATATTTGGAGAATCTATGCCAGCTGGCGAGGATATCTGCTTCCCAGGAATCATCTCCATTAGCAATGGCCATTTCCAGAGCGATGCTTTCAATCTTTGCTCTAATCTCATAGATATCAAACAATTCTTCCAGAGAAAGTGGCGCAACACAAAATCCACATTGCTCTTCTACTTTCACAAGACCATTCACTACAAGCCTGGACAACGCTTCACGCAGTGGGCTGCCGGAAAGACCGTATCTCTTTTTCAAGACTTCAATTTGTAGTTTTTCTTCCGGGGCTAATTTGCCGGAGAGAATGTCCTCTTGCAGTCTTTCTAGTACGACCGTTGCTTTAGTAGGTTTTCTTTGCTTGTCCATGATTGTAGGTTGTTCAAAAGTAGGGGTTCGATTTCCACGGACAAAAGAATAACAGGATTGTCGACAATTTGCAAATAATCGATAATCCATACGATAATCGATTAACATATCGTAAAGCTATTAAACAAAGAAGCCCCTAATCGCTGACCCTGTCAGAAAACCGGGGGATTGCAAAGGTGTCGGAGCTAGTCAGGGAAAACTCTTTTGAATTGCTTCTTACCGTAGCGCCTGTAGATTGCAAAGTCACTATCTAGACTTGCTATGGTGTCTATACTCAGTCGTTCAGAAATTGCAATTAGGGACAGGTCGGCAAAGTCGCCAGGCAAATCAGAATATTTTGCATTTAGTTCAGCAATTCTGGAAAAGTCTTCGGCTACCAGTGGTTCAGAGTGATACAGCCCTTTGGCTAAATCCAATAGAAGTTCATTCTGTACTCTGAAGTCGATCCGCAGGTGATACAGCGCCTCGGTGAGGCAAGGACATGTCGTTATAAGTTGTCGCTGTTCTTTTTCAAGATACTGCGTGACGCGTTGATGCCATGGATCTGATTGGTCGTAATACGCAATTATAGGACCAGCGTCAACCAGAACGAAGGACATCATGGAGACTGCTCTTTCCTGCGCTGCGCACGTTCATCGTAGTGTTTAGAAAGTTTGTCCTTCCGTGAAGCACGTTCCGAACTGCTCTCTGTTTCAGATAGCAGATATTTCGGATGCTCTCCTCGGCGTTCAAGAAAAGTCTTGCCTGCTTGCAGTGCTATCCATTGGTCATTGATCAATCGTTTGACCAGTTCGCTTTTATTGCTGGTTTTCATTGAGGACAAAACTTGTTCTAGTTTCCGTTCATCCTCTTCGTTGAGTCGAACATTCAACATATACATAGAATGGCCTCGTAATACAAGTAGTACATGTATTACATTCTATATATTCACAGACAGACAGTCAAGATCCGAGGTTTAAAAGCCCGGCTGGTACTGTGTTTGGGGACATTAGAAAAAAGGTGTATTTTGGGCCTTGACGAATTGGACCGACCGGTCTATTCTACTAACATGGACCGGCACAAAAGAGATGCGAAAGCCGGATTTTAAAGAAGGTAGTTATGAGCCCGAAAGTCGCCACTAAGCAAGAAACCAAAACTGCTCTTTTGCAAGTTGGCATGGACCTGATGTTGGAAAAAGGTTATACCAATACCGGCATCCAGGAAGTGCTAAATGCATTGGGCGTACCGAAAGGTTCTTTCTATCATTACTTTGATAGCAAAGAAAACTACGCAGTTGAGATCATTCACTATTTCAATCAGGAATACTCAGCCAACCTGCTCAAGATACTCCGTAATCCGCAGCAGAAGCCGATTGAACGCCTGAAGGCTTATTGTGAATGGAGTAAGTCCATGCTCGTTGCTCAAGAATGTCGCAAGGGTTGCCTGATTGGTAATTTGAGCCAAGAAATGGCCGACCAGAGCGAAGTCTTACGCAAAGAACTTTCCTTAGTGATGGACAAGCAGCGTGATTTATTTGCAGAGTGCATTGAAGAAGGCCAAAAGGCAGGACAAATAAAAACAAACCGTTCTGCCAAAGACATCGCCGAATTATTTGCTGCCGGTTGGGGTGGCGCGGTGATGAGAGCCAAAACTATCAAGAGCCCTCAACCACTCGATGTCTTTATGGACCTAATGTTCGAAGATGTGTTGAAAGCATAGACGGCAAGCCGTTCTAGCCTAGACGTTATATCAAGACCACTTCCGCGTAACAACACGGAATAGACTCGACCGGACTATTATTCTAAAAAATACACACACACAAGTCGGAGGACTTAATCATGAACGCAGTACAGACAAAAAATGAAACAACCGCCGGAAAGAAACTGGCCGGTAAGGTGGCTTTGGTAACAGGGGGCTCGCGAGGAATAGGCGCTGCAATTGCTTTACGCCTAGCCGAGGAAGGGGCAACGGTTGCACTGACCTACAACTCAAACAAAGGCAAAGCGGATGAAGTGGTGGCACAAATTGCTAAGTTGGGCACAGGAGCAATTGCCTTCAAGTCTGATGTAGCATCTGCAAAAGACAACCAAATTCTGATTGACGAAATTGAACGGACAATCGGCAAGATAGACATTTTGGTTAATAACGCAGGTGTATGGGATGCGGCTCCAATTGATCAAATAGATCTCGATCATTACGCACGTGTTTTTGACACCAATGTCAAAGGTGTAATTGCTACAACAATTGCTGCTTTGCCAAAAATCAAAAACGGTGGACGGATCATCAACATATCATCCGTCGCTGCTGAAGGTGTTATGCAAACAGCAAGCGTCTACTCAGCAAGCAAAGCTGCTCTGAATACATTGACGCGCATCTGGGCGCAAGAACTGGGAGCAAGGCAAATTACGGTCAATGGTGTGGCACCAGGCACAACGGCGACCGATATGCTCTTACAAGCACTACCGGAAGAAGTGAAAAAAGAGTTTATTGCCAAGACAGCTCTTGGACGTCTGGCAGAACCAGCTGACATTGCCAATGTCGTCGCCTTCCTCGCCTCTGACGATGGCGCCTGGGTAACCGGACAGACAATCCGTGCAGACGGTGGAATAGTGAATTAGGTTACCTGTCCCTTTGTCATTCTGAGGGCAGCAGCCCGAAGAATCTGCCGTAACGAATGCGCGGTCGCGTTGATCAATAAGAGCTTCGTAGAGTTGCGGTAGATTCTTCGCTTCGCTCAGAATGACAAAAAGGGGTTAAAATGACTTTCCTGTTTTGAGATGAGTTGTAAAAGAGGTTCTTATGAGCAAGGTTGTTCGTTTCTATGAGGTTGGTGGTCCTGAAGTTCTCAAGTTTGAGGATGTCGAGGAAAAGCAACCAGGACCTGATGAGGTTCTCATCAACGTCAAAGCAATTGGTCTTAACCGGGCAGAAATTATGTTTCGGGAAGGTAAGTACCTGGATCATGCACGTTCTTTTCCGTCACGAATTGGCTATGAAGCATCGGGTCTTGTAGAAGCAGCAGGAAGCAATAGTGTCTTCAAACCCGGCGATAAAGTTAGTACTGTGCCGGCGTTTCAAATGGATAAGTATGGTGTCTATGGCGAGTGGGCAATTGTGCCAGCACGTGCTGTCGTGAAGCATCCTGAAAATTTGTCCTTTGAAGAAGCAACGTCGATTTGGATGCAGTACCTTACAGCTTACGGTGCGCTTGTTGAATTTGGTCAATTACAGTCAGGGCAATCGCTGGTAATTACAGCAGCTAGCTCCAGCGTTGGTTATGCTGCTATACAGTTAGCGAAACTCATAGGCGCAAAGAGCATCGCCACGACAAGGACAAGCGCCAAGAAACAAATGCTCCTCGATGCCGGTGCTGATCATGTCATTGTCACTGCCGAAGAGTCGCTTGAGGAAAAGGTCAAATCATATACCGATGGTCGCGGCGCGGACATGATCTTTGATCCGGTGGCTGGACCCATGTTGTTAGACTTGGCTAAGTGCGCTGCCTTCCACGGCAAGATTTTTGAATATGGCGCTTTGAGTTTGCAGAAGACCAGCTATCCGCTATTTGAAGCTCTGAAGAAGGGACTAACGGTTAGAGGCTATACGCTATTTGAAATTACTTCCGATGATGAGCTTTTTGCTCGTGGCAAGAAATGGGTTTATGATTTGCTCGCCTCTGGCGTACTAAAGCCGGTTCTCGACAAGACTTTTGAATTGAAGGACATTGCTGAAGCGCACAAGTATATGGAGAGCAATAACCAGAACGGCAAAATAGTAGTCGTTAATCGGTAGGGCGGACAGCTAGCTTTAGCGCTATTTCGAGCAACTCACGCAAGTCTTGGCTTCCATGACAACCAGGTATTGGTGTAGCCTGTCAGAGGGAAATTTGGTTGTTGTAGACGAATTGTGACCAAAAAGTGCTCATGATCTGCTTCAATATAGACAGATGATTTCTCGAGGAGTAAGCCAGATGCCGTTACCCCCTCCTATCCTTACGGATAGTTGCTACAAAGATCGCCTGTTCGACATAAGCTCGCCGGACTTGATTCCAGAGCATTGGAAGGGGACGCCATTCGAAGGGCTTATTAATGCGCACAATTTTGGCATGGGCATCCAGTCCACCGGGCAACCTCAGCTATTGATAGCAACCTGTATTGAATTTCGTTATTCACTGCCTGTTCCGCGTATGCATGCCTATGTGTTGCGCCGCGCATCCGGTCGCTTGGTCGGTTCGGAGTTCTCCGTGGCGTACGCAATTGCTAAAGGCGTCAGACACCTGGCGCTCATTGGGCATAACGATTGTGGAATGACGCAAGTCCAGCCCAATAGACAGGGCATGATTGATGCGCTTGTCGAAGAGGGCTGGCATAGGGACCGCGCCGAGGAATTCTTTGATTATCATGCTGGGCGCTATTCCATAACGGACGAATTGACTTCACTGGAAAGAGAATATATAAGGCTCAAGAGGCTGTTTCGTCGCCTCAAGATTGCCCCTTTATTCTATTCCTTGGCAGACAATAAGGTATTTGTACCTCAATGGTATTTAGACATTAAGGCTAGGGGTGTTGATCCCACGGAATTGTCCGTCGCAGACGAAGAGTTATTGTCCATTACCTAGCATTCTGCACCCCAATTCTCTACGGTCAACCCTGTACCCACAGGCTTTGTTTGCCTGCTCTGATCGCTTGTAGGCGGGCTTATTCTTGGTTTGGTGCCCCGCGGTAGCATTGCATAAAAAAACAGCCGAGCGATTAACACTCGGCTGTTTAGATTGATTGTGAACCTATTAGGCTCGAATCACCTATTTGAGGTGACCAGCAACCAACTTGGTCATTTCGAACATGGACACTTGCTTCTTGCCTTTGAAAATTTCTTTCAATTTGTCATCAGCATTGATCATGCGTCTGTTCTTAGCATCTTGAAGCTTGTTCTTCTTGATGTATTCCCAGATTTTTTTGGTTACTTCGGTACGCGGTTTCGGATTGGATCCGATTACAGCAGCGAGAGCCACAGACGGGGTCATTGGCTTCATGAATGCTGCGTTTGGTTTACGCTTTACTTTGGCTTTAGGGGCCTTTTTAGCTGCTGCCTTTTTGACGGTCTTTTTGACTGCCTTTTTTACTGCCTTTTTAGCTGCTGGCTTCTTGGCGACAGTCTTTTTGACTGCTGCCTTTTTAGCCGGGGCTTTTTTGGCTTTGGTTGCCTTTTTTGCTTTTGCCATTTCTGGACTCCTTAACTTTGTAATTCACTTGAATCACACACACCACATTCGGTGTTTACTTTGTACACGATCAATAGAAATTTTTCAACATCTAGATCTCGATTTCCCCTATGGGGTATATCGCGTGGATACCTGATCGGATCCCGTTTCCCCTATGAAAAAGCGCTTTATTCGTGGAAGGGCTTGAGTTCTCCGGGTTTGCGCAGCATCTTATTCACCTCGTCTAAATGCAGCTCTTCGGCCATGATCATTTCCCGGGCGTACTCCTCTAAGAGGACCGAGCTGCCCTCGGAAGCCTTCAATAATTCATAGTATGCCTTGATCGAAGCAGTTTCATGGTCGAGGCTCTCTCTTAAAATATCGCCTATATCGTGCTTCTCCGTCTCCAGAAGGGGTCCAATCTTGAGGGATGGGTGTCCGCCCATCAGGGTGACCAATTCGCCCGCCTTGTAGGCGTGATCGAGGCTTTCTGTGGCGTTGCTCTTTAGCCAGGAGACAATCGGAATACGGTTGTAGCCATAGACCATCAAGGAGTAGTGGGTGTAGCGAACGACGCCGGCGAGTTCCAGCTCCATAATCTTATTGAGAATGTTTATCACTTGTTTGTTGTCTAAATCGTTCACGATGCCCTCTCCTGGTGCGTTGCAGTCAACTGCAACAAGGTAGCATAATGGGTGTCGTTGAAGCTATTGTTCGTAAGCTTGTTTAAGAGTGGCGAGGTCGAGTTTGACCATTTTCATTAGAGCGGCCATGACGCGTTCCGATTTCTTGAGATCTCCGCGCATCATTTCCTCGAGGGCTTTCGGGACTATTTGCCAGGAAAGACCGAATTTGTCGGTGAGCCAACCGCATTGGACTTCTTGTCCTCCGGAAGTAAGGCTATGCCAGTAATGGTCGATTTCTTCCTGCGTATCGCAGGTGACGATGATGGAAATAGCGGGGGTAAATTGGAATGTCGGACCGCCGTTGAGGGCTAAGTATTCTTGACCGGCTAATTCGAAGACGATGGTCATGACGCTGCCTGCCGGTTGACCGGATGCGTTGGAGCCTGATTCACCGTAACGCGTTGTGAGTTTGACTTTTGAGTCTTTAAAGATGCCTGTGTAAAACTGAACCGCTTCCTCGGCGTTGTTGTTAAACCACAAACAAGTGGAAAGCTTTTGCATTTTGTCCTCGCATAGATCAGATGGAGTTGGAAATTCTAGCCGAAGACAAATTTCTATGCTGCAAAGAGAGTATTATTAACGAAATCTAGTCTTCGCAGAGTGTTCCGCTATGGGGTGTCTCATAAGACCGACCTGTATCCGTCAGGCATGTAAAGAACTTCGTGTGCTTAGTCGACTCCTTTTGTCTCCGGCATTCGACACTTGGGATATATTTGAAATAACGCATGTGCTGAGGAGTACGTTATGGGCGGACAATCCAATCCTGAATCGGGTGCCGAGTCTAAACACCCTAAGCCTGGAAAAGACGGGCGGGCGAATGAGCTGGAACGCCAGGGAGCGCAAGCCTGGTCTAAAAATTATTCTGATGGAGCGGCTGCGATTAATCCTCGCGAGCTAAATGCAATTTTTGAAAAACTACCATTTGAAGACAAGCCACCGGTGATTACCGATTCTTCTCATGGGAATCGAGATCTTAATCGTCTGGATTCGGAGTACATAAAGGAGTCCAAGAAAGAACTGGACAAGATAATGAAGGAGAAGGACCCGCCGCGTGAGGCTGACCTACAAAAGTGGCTTGATAAACAAAACGCCAATACCAATCCCGATGAAGTAGCTGCCAATTTATCGCCGGCCGAGCGGCAGGAATTTTTCAATCAATGTCAGAAAGCAACCGATGCATTGATGGCCATGAAAATGGCCAAGCATGATGTGGCCGGTATGAAAGACGTGATGGAGACGAAAGTCAATCTAAATCGAAATCTTGATCCTCCACCTCCGTGTAACCCAGCAATTGGTAGACAGTCCGTCCAAGATTTAAAAAGGCTGGCGGCTGTGGAATTACTTTTGGGACAGAAGGGTGATCCAATCGTACTTTTGGATGCAGCCATTAAGGAAACAGAGCAAGCTTATGGCTTTCCGGTGGATAATAAAGCGGATTGCAACGACATAAATAACATGGCCGCCAGTATGTATCAGGAGGCACGCAGGCACGGTTGGAAGGGACCGCCTCCGCATAAGCTGGAGCCGCATCGTTAGAAGCGCGTGAATAAAGTTTGTCCGGCTGCTCCGTCGAAGCTGCCGCCCATGCTTGGTGCTTGTATAGCGCGAGATGCGCCGGATACAGATCCGCCGCTAGAACTAGGAGCTGAATGTCCATAGCCGTATGATGAACGGAAGGCTCCCGACTGCATAGCCATGCCCAGCGCGGTGCCGGCAATTCCGACGGCGACACCAATTGCTAGTGCCCTAATATTGGCCTTGACAGTTTCGTCTTCCATCTTCTGCAGTCTGTCAGTCATATCCACATTCTGTCGAGCAGTTGCTTGCAGCAATTTTGTGGTGCCGTTTGTTTCCATGTCCTGGTCGAATTGATTCATTGCTTGGTCGCTTGCGCTTACGGCATGGTGGAGACTGTCATTGATGTCGCTGAAGTCTTCAACTGACGCAGCGTTTTCTGGATCGTTGTCGGGCAGCCCGGTCATTATTCCTGGTATGGACAACACGGAGGGATCCCAATTGAGAGATCGGTCCCAGCCGTTGCGGCTGATGTCGACGAGCTGCTGGTATGCCGGACCAAGCTTAAATAGATGACTTGGTGGTCCATCGATGGGTCCCTGTAGGCGTGTGACCTTATTAATTGCTTCCAGTTGCTTCTGAGTCCTAATTATTACCTCTATTTTTTCTGCTGTTTGTAGAGGAGTCTCCACGACGAATGGATCAAGCTTTAAAATTTGACTGGCAATCCGAGCAAGCTGTATTTCGAGAATAATATTGTGCAGTTCATACAGGGTCTGACCAGCGTCCAAAGTCCGGTTGAATGGATTAACGCGGTTTTTGAGCGCTTCCTTGAGGATGTTTTGCAAAAGATCTTCTTTGAGATAATCCATTGGATAATC
>SBAT01000207.1 GCA_005240105.1 Chloroflexota bacterium | reverse complement strand
GCGCTGCCCGAACTACCCTTTGCGGACAAGAGTTTCGATATTACCCTGAGCGGCAACCTGCTCTTCCTCTACACCGATCACAAATACGGCGGCATTATCGACAATTCCACATTCGACTACGACTTCCACCTGAAGGCTATTCAGGAACTAGTACGCGTAACCAGACAGGAAATTCGTCTCTATCCAATTGAGATGCCCAAGGTCGGCATGCACCAGTTTATGGAAAAGCTTATTCCCGACTTGAAGGAACTTGGTATCGAATCAAAAATCATGCGCGGGACATACAAGGACATACGCGGTGCTGATCACACCCTCGTATTGAACATCTAGAAGGAATAAGTTATGAAAGGACTTAATTGGCACGAAGATGTCTCGGCAGCAGACGAGTTTGAAGAACTTGCCGACTATTGCCGGAAAAACAATATCGAACCTGATCACTATGGCGAGGGTGCCTTCATTAACGGTTTCGAAGAAGAAATTGCCAAATTCTTAGACATGGAAGCAGCCGTCTTTATGCCTAGCGGCACAATGGCTCAACAAATAGCACTGAGAATCTGGTCCGAAAGGCTCAACTGCAAGATGGTGGCATTGCACGCCACAAGCCACGTAGAGGCAGACGAACAGCGCGGTTATTACCATTTGCACGGACTGCAAACAGTTAATCTCGGCGATATGAAGTCGGCAATCCTGAAAAAGCACTTACAAGAATGCGCCCAGCCAGTAGGGACATTGCTTATCGAGTTGCCTATACGCCCCCTTGGTGGTTTGCTGCCTACTTGGAGCGAACTTCTAGAACTATTAGACGAAGCCAAACTAAGATCAGTCAAAATCCACCTAGATGGAGCACGCATCTGGGAAGCCAGCGCTTTCTACGAGAAATCTTGCGCTGAGATTTGTTCGCTATTTGATTCTGTTTATGTATCTTTTTACAAGGGCATTGGCGGCATGACAGGCTCAATGTTACTGGGCAGTAAAGATTTTATCGCCGAGTCACGCATTTGGCTCAGACGTCATGGCGGCAACCTCTATACACTTAATCCTTATGTAGTATCGGCAAAACTAAATTTTGAAAAGCGCATTGGCAAAATGCCTGAGTATCGTAAGCGCGCCATATCTCTTGCCCAAGCGCTGAAAGAAATACCGGGACTTATTATCAAACCCGATCCACCACAAGTAAATATGTTCCACGTCTATATCCCGGCTCCGGCAGCTCACCTTGAACAAGCCCACGAAAAGCTAATGAAAGAAGACGACTTCAAACTATGCTCACGCTTCGCCGAAACTGAAATTCCCGGCTGGACGCGCACGGAAGTTGCCGTGGGCGATCAGGCTATGACTATGTCTAATGAAGAAATCGTCGATAAATACAAAAAACTCTTGGAGCTTAGCCGCCGCGGCTCAGAAGAGCCCATCGCGTCAGGCAAGTCCAAATAGTAATTTGTTGGATTAATCTAGAAAGTACGACTTGCCACTGGCAATCTTCTTCATAGACTTGGCAAGTTGCCGCCGAGCGTTGTCAAAGCCAACTACGTCTTGATACATAGTATGGGCAGCTGTTTGGACTTGGTCGTCATCGCAGGTCTGACCTCTGGCAATGGCTTTCATTCTTGGCACATCTGCTTGCAAGTCGCCGGCTATGCGTTGCATTTCCTTGACGTCGAAGCTGCTTTCACCATCAATCTGGGCAGCCACATTATTCATTTCCGTTTGCAAAAGACTAGTTAGCTTTTCAATTTGGTAGAGGTAAAGATCAAGCCACTCTTTGCGTGGTGGCAATATTCCTGTCGAGCCCGGCGTAATTGGCGTAAACATCTGATCATCGAGAAATGCTCTATCAAGAATGTCCGGATCACTATCCGATCCTTCAATACGATCTACTTCATTGGCAACGCCGGCAAGCGATCTCTTTAAGCTATGCGCAATCCGACCAAGATCATTTACCGAGTTAACAAGAGAACCTGAAGCACCAGGCGCGACACCACTCACTTTTTCAGCTGACACCGGCAACATCGACAAAACAACCATCGACGACAACAAAATGATCTTATTCAATCTCACGCCCGCTACCCCGCTAGTAAACGACATGAAAATTGTATCACCACTCACCGTTTGTCATTTCAACCACTTTTCACTTTGTCATTTCGAGCGAAGTCGCGTAGCGACGAAGTCGAGAAATCTGCCGTGACGATCCGACGGACTTGCGTTAATCACGACGAGCCGCCTACACTGGCGGAAGAGAATCCGACGGCACATTTAGTGCCATCTCCTCTCCACGCGCCATGCTTTGCACAGCTTGGTCGAAATGACAAAACCAGGGAAGCTACTTCCCATCCACCATGTCACTCAAAGATCTCGGTTGCCCTTCGACATCGAGGAATTTCGACACCCGCTTTTGTTCTTCGTCGTGCGCTAAAGCGCGCATGGCGTCCACCGTCGCCCGATTCTTATCTTCCAGAGCACGCCACCAAAGTTCACTGCCGTCCATCAACGACTCTTGCAGCCACAGAATATGAAATTTCTCCGGCTGTTCGGCAAATAACTTAGCCTTGTCCGACTCTTGCCACCACTTCTCAGCAAATGCAGCCCTCTTCGAATACGTGACATATGACTCGATATTCTTGGCCATGTCCTGCTTAGACGCCTTCAAAAACTCTGCTTGGGCAATCGCAAACTTCACCTTGTCATCCACTGAGACCTGTCCATATGGCGACTTAAAAATGCGCGGCAACTCACCGAAATACCAGCCGTCCACCATTACTCGCTCGTGTTTATTGGCCTCCGCTTTCACCTCGTCATAGGTGGGATCAACCAATAACTTATACGGCAAAGGCGCGTGAAATTCGGCACAACCAGCAAATCCGATCACACTCAAAACAAAAAAGGCGATCGCCACTGGATATATCTTTGGATTCATAAGTCTCCGTATTCTAATACTTTTCGTAAATACTATGGGAGGAACAAGGTCCAAGTAATGTTCAATCAGTTGCCAGGCGGTAGAATATTCCAGTTCCCGAGGAGAAACTGGAATGAGAAAGCACATCCTAACGGCAACTCTTGTTGCACTAACAATAGCACCGCAAGTATTCGCAGCCGGCACATGGCAAACCAGGACATACGATGCAACATTCAACATGTCCACCCCAAGCACAAAAGGCTCATTCCGTATCGCCGCCGATGGACGCGGACATTCCATTGTTGACTCACAAGTTACTCAAGGGCATTCACTTATGATCGTCGATGCTCCCAACAAAACAACCCTCATGGTGACGGAAGCCCAGGGCCGCCAAATGGCCATGAAGATGCCATACAAAGACGCATCTAAATATGCCACCACTAGCGATGACGTGCGCAAGCGCAATGGAACGCCGTTGGGCACAAAGGTAATTGCCGGACATCCATGCGCCATCGCCTCCAGCGGAGGCAACCCAAACCCTTCAAAATGCGAAGGATACACGAAAGCCGCCGCTCCCTCATACAACT
>SBAT01000086.1 GCA_005240105.1 Chloroflexota bacterium | reverse complement strand
GGGAAAGGGCGACTATGCTCTAAGCCATGACATCGAAGACATTATCGCTTTACTCGATGGTCGTCCAGAAATCACAACAGAAATAGCAAATGCTCATCCAGAAGTTCAAAATTACATAGCGAAATCTTTCGCAGACTTTATAAAAGACCAGGATTTCCTAGATTCACTTGCCATGCATCTTTATCCTGATGCCGGCAGTCAGGCACGGTCGAAAATAATTCTTGACCGTATTCGAACGATTGCAGACTTGCCCTTATAGGCGGATCAAGCAAACCCCTCGTGTTAGCCGAGGTGTTCATGTGACCTTCTAAGGACCTCGTGCGAACGAGGTGCTTAGTACTTTTCACTCCGAAATTAATCACTTGGCTTGAACTTTTTGAGCACTTTTCCGTCAATAAGATATCGATCCTTCGCAGCCTCAGGACAATGCAAACTTGACAATTATATCAAATTTAGTATAAACTAATAATGACAGAACCACAGACACCTCCTAATCCGTTGAGATGGGTGATTCAACACCTCTTAGATGAGGTGCGCCATTGGCCAGAGCAGGTGCAAGATGATCTAGGATATGAATTGGAAAGGGTTCAATGGAATAATCAACCCATCCATTTTCGCGAGATGCCGACGATTTGATCCGGCGTGCGAGAAATAAAGATAGTTGAGGATGCCACAAAATCACAATACAGAGCGTTGTATATCGCTAAGTACAACGAAGCGGTTTATGTCTTGCATGTAATTACTGCCAAGACATCGGAGAAAACCCCACCAGCTGACATAGAGCTAACGAAAATGCGCTTGAAGGCGCTGAACAAATGGAGAGAAGAACAATGCGCAGACAAGAAAAGAAAATAAAGCCGGTCGGCTCTGGCAATTTCTTTTTGGACATGGGCCACAGTCCCGAGGCAGCTGCGTTGCTATCTTTGAAAAGCTACCTGTTTATGCAGCTGCAAGATGCTGCAGGTGATGCCATAAACAGCGGGAGGACTCAGCAACAATTGGCAAAAGAGTTAAGCACCACTCAACCAATACTGTCCAATATCCTGAACGGCAAGATGTCTAGTTTCACTCTGGACCGAATCTTTAATTTGTTATTGAAACTCAAGCGAAATGTGCATGTTTGCACAACTGTAACACTGGCAAAACGACGAGCGGAAGTCTTCCTCGGAAAGGACAAGTGCGTTGGATAGCCTCCTCGTAGTATCCGATGGGTTCGGCGCTGCTTTTTTACTTGGACAAACGCTTGCCCTTATTTTCTTGCTTCTCCATCCACAGCATATAAGTGCGCAAAACCTGATTCATTTTGGTTTGGTAATTAGGTCCATTACCCCTGAACCATTCAATTACATCGCCATCAAGACGCAAAGAAATAAGCTTCTTCCTGAGCGGACCACCAACCATAGCGTTTTCCCAAAATGATTCGTTCAATTCTGGAATTTCATCCGAATCAGAACTTACAGCTCGAACACGCGTTGACGATTTCGATTTAGACTTCTGGTGTGACAATTTCTTTTTTGCTTGTGACATGTTTAGCGTTACCCTTCTTGAGCAGAGCTTTCCTACTCTGAAAATATTTTGTCCATCAACAACATCAAGGGATCTTCTCGGACCGCAATTTGTGACTCTCTCTCCTTCTCATGACGCTGCATTTCTTTTCGGGTTGCTTCTCGCATAGTAAGGATACGATAAACATCAGCTAGTGGCTCGGTATAGGCAATGAGAACAATGGTCTTGTCCAGAAGGCTCCCGATAAGAATCCATCGATCGCCATCGTATCGTGGATCAACATCGAAAAAACAGTAGTGGTCTTCAAATGCTTGGTAGGCATCCTTGAAATCAAGTCCGTGTTTAGCCAGGTTTTTCCGACGTTTGTTTTCATCCCAGATGTATTTCGTCATAGAAATCCATATCTACATTATGTAGCTACATATTAAAGTCGTCAACTCTTGTTCCCTATTACCTAAACGGTCAAGGGGGTAAAAAAGTTCAAAAATTCGAGATTAAATCTGTGAGCACTGACAATATTGCTTACTCCCTGCGCTTGGCAGCCCGATCGAATCTCAACGATTCTTCTGACCGTCTTCGTGCTAAAAAACTTAACAACTGGGTAAGTGATATTTAGGTCACTCAAAAAATTTCGTGGAACATACAGTGCAGTCCTTTAAGACTTCATACAATTCGCCTGCGGATGGCGGAGATAATTCGATCATCCAATTTGCGCCATACCAAGCGGCAAATCTGACTCGCGCATTCGTCATTCATAACGATGTCGGTGATTTGACCAGAACCGAACGCATCATTAGTTCACTGCCAGGATTTTGTCTAATAGGCTGGCAAATGAATCGCAATGTCGCACTAAAGGACATCATTCAGTTGCGTCCCGAACTAATTATTGTCTACAGCCCGTGCATATCCAGCTTGGACTTCGCACTGGCCAGAGCACTTAAGGAAGAGGTTCCGTCAAGCAACCTCATCTTCCTTTCAAATGAATCTAAGTCGGATCTCAAACCCCTAATGCTGGCAGGCGCCAGTGGTTTTTGCCTAACTTCTGAAAATTCAGCAATCCTCAGTTTGGCAATTCAAACGGTGGCACTCGGCGGAGTCTGGATCGACCCAAGTGCAGCTGGAAATATCTTTGATACCAAAAGCGACGACTCGTCAGAAGACTCAAGTCCACAATTGTTATCAGACAGGGAGAGACAAGTCCTCCACTTAATAGCTGAAGGACTGACAAACCAAGAAATTGCCATTCGCCTATGGTTGAGTCGCGAAACTATCAAATCGCACGTCAAAAAAATTATGCGGAAATTGTCTGTTAAAGACAGAACGCAGGCGGCAGTTGCCGCACTGCGTCTTGGATTGTCAGTTTAGATTACTTAGAATCCGGGTCGATTTCATCGCCCAAGCTAAAAGCTTGCAGGCTGAATGGTTTTTCATAGCCTGGTCCAAAGGCGTTTTTGCCACCATAGAGCAAACCTTCACCAGTGCCCACAACTAAACCGCAAGGGACGCTGAGAAAGCTGGCAAAGAAATTAGGTGGAAAATCCTCATGTCCGCCAATCTTATCGGCAAAGGTTTTGGTAAATTCGCGAATGCGTACCGAAATTTGACGTGTCAAAGCTATAGGAGTGCCGACAACAGCGGTCGAGCCGATGCTTACCAGACGTACAGGCAGCATGGCCGAATTCTTTAGCATTTCGCCGGCGTCATCAGCCATTGCCGGTGTGGCTGTGACCGAACATAACGTTATTGCGGTTAACGCCGCTAGCCAAACTTTCTTCTGTGATACCTTCACGGTTGTCCTCCTTAGCCCAAGTCCATGAAAATGATAATGCTTAAATTGTTCTTGGGGAAGTCTTGGAAAGTGGTAGTACAATTGCGCCCGAGCAATAAACGAACATCTTGACAATGACAGCATCCACCGCAAAATATCACCGCAAAGGCTTTGGACTCAAAGACGAGGTCCAGATAGAGCTTAAGCGCGAATACGAATCGGACCTAATCAGCCAAATCCGCAAGAGTGGCAATTCACTCGTTGTTGGCGATATAACAATCAAACTGGCTCAAGCTTTTGGATTTTGCTGGGGCGTCGATAGAGCCGTCTCCATGGCTTACGAAACACGCAAACATTTTCCAGACCGACGCATCTGGATTACCAACGAAATCATTCACAATCCAGTCGTGAATAACAACTTACGCGCCATGGACATCAAATTTACGCCTGTTACAGAAGACGGACAAAAGGACTTCAGCGGTATCACCGAAGGTGACGTTGTGATTCTACCGGCATTTGGTGCAAGTGTTGAAGAAATGCAATTGCTTGCCGATAAGTCTTGTGAAGTAGTTGATACCACTTGCCCTTGGGTATCTCGCGTCTGGAACCGCGTGGACAAATATGCTGACAGCGACTTCACAGCGATAATCCACGGCAAATACAATCACGAAGAAACAATTGCTACATCATCGAGAGCACAGACTTATTTGATAGTGCAAAACCTTGCCGAAGCTGAATGGGTGGCAAATTACATTCTCAATGGCGGCAGCAAAGAAGAATTTCAACAGAAGTTCACCAAGTCTGTGTCCGTTGGATTCGACCCCGACAAGCATCTAACACGACTAGGTGTCGCCAATCAAACAACCATGCTCAAGGGCGAGACTGAGCAAATTGGCAAACTGTTTGAATCAACCATGATGCGCAAATTTGGACCAGACAAGATAAACGATCATTTCCTCAGCCCTGGCGACACCATTTGTGATGCAACACAAGAGCGCCAGGATGCAATGTTGCAGCTAGTCGAAGAAAAACTGGATGTAATGGTCGTCATCGGCGGCTACAACTCATCCAACACCGGACACCTACAAGAAATCGCCGTCCACAAAGGACTGCCGTCCTATCACATCGAAAGCGCTGGCTCCATTGGACCAGGCAACAGCATTACACACAAGCCAGTCAACGATGTAACACTGACAACGACAGACAATTGGCTGCCGTCAGGGAAAATCACAATCGGCATTACTGCTGGTGCATCAACACCTGATCAACTAATCTCCGATGTTATTGCCAGAATTGTGCAAGCCAGAAACGACTAAGCGGTTACAAGCATTGACCTAGATACGTCCGAATTCCAGCTACAGCTAAAACGCCTTGTCCGACAGCAGTAGCTATTCTAGGATAACCTGGGCTAGCGATGTCTCCTGCAGCAAAAACACCCGGCACTGAAGTTGCACAATACTTGCCAATAATGATATTGCCGAAATCATCCATATCTACTTTGCCACAAAACAATTCAGTATTAGCAGCATAACCAATCTTAATTGCCAGCCTACTGACAGACAACTCACTTTCTACGCCTTGTCCGTTTGCGATCTTCAAGGCAGTCAAATTACCGCCACCTAGAAGTGATACCACCTTTGTATTCAGCAAAATCGTTATACGAGAATCTCGCTTAGCACTTTCCATCCAGTCAGGACGCGCTCTACATTGTTCGCCGCGATAAATGAGATAGACACGCGGACACAACTGAGCTAGCTCCAGAGCATCTCCCACAGCGCTGTCGCCACCGCCAACAACGGCAACTGTTTGTCCAGCGAAATGATCAAGACATTGACCCGTGCGATAAACAACATCCAGCCCAAAGTCTTTCTCGTTTACCAAACCCAAAGTATTAACACGATAGCCAGTGGCAATAACAATAGTCTTGCCCGAATACTTCTGACTAGCGACAGTGACAGTCTTATTTTGCAAATCAATGTCGGTAACATCTGCGTTCAAGACATGGTTGAGATTCATTGCCTCAACCAATTCAGTCAATTTCTGTTGGAGCTCATCACCATTGGCATAATTTCCACCGGCAAAATTCCTGAGCGGATTGGGCACGTCGCTTAGCTGTCCCCCTAACTGTCCTTTTCTTTCCAATATCAAAGACGACAGACCCGAGTCTTTCAACTCCGAGGCACAGCTTATGCCAGCTGGACCGCCGCCAATTATCAGAGCATCAAAATTATCTTGCTGAGCCATTTAGTTAAGACCAATCTCACAATCGCCACAAAGCGCAACTCATCAGAAATGCCGATTGTACCTAATGTTGAAGATGAAGGGAAGGCAAGGTGTAAGCACTGGGAATCATGCTAGCATAAGCCTGAAAATCACAGCCCTGTCTTGGTTCTAGCCATGTCACAAACAAGCGCCTCAATAAGCAAAGAATCCATCCTTACCCAGGCTCCTTTCATGCAAGCCTGCCGCCGGGAAAAAGCATCCCGCACGCCTATCTGGCTGATGCGCCAAGCCGGTCGCTTCATGCCGGAATATCGCGAAATTCGCTCGAAGGTAAAATTCCTCGACCTATGCAAAAATTCGCAGCTTGCTTCTGAAGTAACCGTGATGGCCGTCGAGAAGCTCAATGTAGATGCCGCAATTATTTTTGCCGACTTGCTTCTTCTGGTTGAGCCAATGGGATTGGGTCTGGAATATGCAGCAGGCGATGGTCCTGTCATTCACCAGCCAATACGCACACATGCTGACCTCAACAAGATTCAAGCTGTTGATCCCTATGAATCGCTAGGCTATGTTTTTGAAGCAATAAAGCTCACTCGCAAAGCCCTACCTGCAAATATTCCACTGATTGGTTTTGCCGGAGCACCATTTACAGTCGCCTCTTACATTGTCGAAGGCGGCAGCTCACGTCATTTCCTCAAGACAAAGCAATTGATGTACACCGAGCCTGCCACCTGGCACATCCTGATGCAGCGCATTGTACAAATCACCATCGCTTACCTAATAGGACAAATAGAAGCAGGCGCTCAAGTAGCACAGCTATTCGACAGCTGGGTTGGCTGCTTGTCACCAGAAGACTACAGAACTTACGTGTTGCCACACAGCAAAGCAATCATCGATGCTGTAAAAGAACATGCCCCTGTCATTCACTTCGGCACCGGCACAGCCACACTACTCAAAGACATGAAAGCAGCCGGCGGTGACGTCATCGGCTTAGACTGGCGAGTAGAACTCGATCAATCATGGCAAGACATTGGCTATGACGTCGGCGTACAAGGCAATCTTGACCCAGCAATCTTATTTGCCGACAAAGAAGAAATCCGCAAACAAGTAACACGCATTCTCAACCAAGCACATAATCGCCCAGGACACATCTTCAACTTGGGACATGGAATTCTACCCGAGACCCCGGTCGACAATGTGAAATATCTGGTGGACATTGTCCATGAGCTTGCGTAGCTAATCTAAAGCATAAAGATAGTGTCCAGGTTCTGTGAACCCGGTCTGTCACTCTGAGTGAAACGAAGAGTCTCGTAACTTAAGGCGCGAGATTCTTCGCCCCGACGAGACATTTAGTCTCGTCTCCTTGCTCAGAATGACGGATCACTGAGATTTTACAAGATAGTTAAAGAGGTTTTCCCACCTAGAAAAACTCTCGCAAACGCTTGCGCCAGACGTGATAGCTAGAGTAGTGAATACCGTTCACGTCGACACCATACGGCGACAACTTGTCCATCATCTGTTCGCTCAATTCAGCGCACTCTTGTGCATTGATACCACATAGCGTTTCAATGACATCATTCAAGTGTGGCATGCGACTTCCGTCAGCTAGTCTAATGCGACAAGCAAGGCTAGCTCCGACTGCCAGATCCGGTGCGTAGATTCCAGCTTCTTGTTTTAGATACTCCATATTTTCCTTGTCCACTGCACCAAGGAAAGTGCTGGCGGCTCCTATACCTGACCACAAATCGGCAAGGCGATGTTTTTCTTGCTTGTTTATGATTTTCACAAGCACAGGTAATTCGTGTCCGTGGTTTAGCCAAAGAAATCTACCTATGCCCTGGTCAAATATACTTTGGTGCGTTTTGTCATCGCAGTCATGCAGAGGCAACAAGCCTTGATATTTTCCTAGCTTGTGCAAGTGATGCAGGAACGCTTGCGAGAAGCCCATGCCGTCAATTGTCAGCCAAGAAAACATGCTTTCTTCCACGTCATGATGGAAGTAACAGCGCGGTTTGATGAGACCAATGGCCATGCCGCGGCCCAAATATAGACTCGGCAGATAGCACTGTTGAATCTGCCCTTTGAAGTGCGACCATCGCGTCTTCTTACCGAGCACGATGTCCATCACGGCAAATCCCATTGCCGCACCTTCGGCAGCAACTGAGCGCCAGCGGACTTCAAGCTCGTTGACTTTCAGCGCGAGGTCGTACGGATCAACTCCTTTTACGGAAAGACCCAAGAAGCGGAAAAAGACTCCGCCTAATTTGTCAGCGTCACTAACTGTCATTAGCTCTTCAGCTAATGAATGCAGCATGACTTGATCAATTTTAAATTGATTTGCTGAAGCTACCGAACTAATCAGAGATCCTAGAGCCATTGCGCTCTCCGTACCCCTGCTTGTTGTAGAACTATTGGACGTCAAAGAACCAGCACAAAATTCGTTCAATTTCGGCTCCTGGTGATTTTTAGTAAGTGTGTTGGGACAGATACAAACCCAGAAGCCTTGCCCGCCTTGGGTTGATTTCGATTAAGTGGGTCTCATATTAAGCGCGGAGTTGATTCTTGTCAAGATGTTTTGCGCCGATTTAATCAGTTTACCTGGGCTATCTGAGCCTCTGATGCCCGTTTCAAGCCCTTTTCGCCATTTCCACCTGGCTCAGAGTTAGGTCCATGGGCGGCCATTATGGTCAGGGCAACGCCCCGTACCAGGCTGACGAATGTGAGGACCAAGAAAAGCCCGAATACCATGTGCATTGCCTGGGACAGACCGTAAATGAGCGCTACCGCCAGGCCAAAGGCAATTTGTCCTTTAACTTTAATTGGCGTCGTTGCCGGGTCAGGAATCATATATAGAGTAAAGAGAATGAAGGCGGCACTGGTCATTGGGATAAGAGGTACTAGCAGCGGCACGCCAAAAATTAAATGGCGGGCAAAAGCTTGTATGACAAATCCAGCCAACCAGGCTAAGACCAAAGGCAACCTGCCCGTACAGAATCCATGAATAATGATTCCCGTAATTAAAATTACTCCCGGCACAACCCAATCCCAAATGCCTGTGACATTTTCCGTGAAGTGATATGGCGGTGACATGCCGACAAATGGAAACAGCAACAAGGTCATCGTAATTCCAAAATTGGACGGGTTAAAGAAGTGCTGAGTCCTGTTACCGATAGGTGCACGGAACAATAGCTTCGAAGCTATAGAGAGTGTTGCGGCAAAAACAATCGGCATCACACGCTCATTCGGGAAAAGAAGCATGGCACAAGCAAATCCCGTAATCATTGCCGGCATGAGGAAGCTTATGAAATTAAACAGACTGCTTATAAAGCGTGGCTTTCTTACGTTCGCCCAGCAGTCAGCCAATTCCAAAATGATTTGCGCGGCACAGGCTGTGCCGACGGCAATAAAAGGTAAATTCCAAGATTGCTCAAAGCCTAATACAGTATGACCGGTGACATTCAAAACAATCATCAAGACACCGAAATACCAAAGAGCGAACGTCCGGCGCCAGGCATCCTTATTCGGATAAAAATTGAGCGTGGCGATTGCAGGCTCTTTATTGATGACAGTCTTGTTAGTTAATTGCGTGGCCATCTTAGTTACCTTTGACCTCGCTACCTAAATGCACATCATGCCTTCCAGGCGAAAAGACTCTTCTTTCCTCATGCGTACGACCGTTGCTATCTCGCCACATTAGATCTACTGGCAGCGAGGATACCCGATCAATTGCACCCAGACCGAAGTGGATTTCCGAGCTGCGTTTGCCGGAGTGTCCGCTACCACCATCGACTTGAGCAACTGCTATCCGTCCATCCGGGTAATGCAGTTTGGCAATGGCACCTACTGCAGTTAAGTTCTTGGGTCCCTCGGTTAAGTGCAGCGATAGGGATTCATTTTTATTTTTTGCATCATTACGATAGAAAGACGAAGGCTCAAATTGGTTGGCTATAGCAAAATCAAGATCGCCGTCACCATCAACATCGGCGATAGCTATACCACGACTTACAGTCGGTTCAAATAGTCCGACTTCCCGATTGATATTGTAGTAGCGACCATCTTGGGCTTTGGCGAAAAAGGCATTCGCCTCATGTCCGTTGATATCATCACCCGGCTTGAAAGACGGCCAATTACGCGCGTCATGCATCATCTGGTCGTTACCTGTACCTAAAGCTTGCAGTTCGGGCCAACGGTTGGTCTTTCCCTTGAGAAAGCCGGTTGCCTGCAAGGCTTCTAGTTGACCATCATTATTGAAATCGGCAAGTCTGGCATCCCATGCCCATCCGCTACGCGACAAGTTCAAGTCTTCGCTTGCCTGTTTGTATTTTGGTAATGTTCCTGGCTGAGGACTGCTCAACCAGAGAAAGTGGCTCTCCATAAATCCATATTCCGCAGCAATGTTACTTACATAGATGTCGAACTTACCGTCAGCATTCAGGTCACCAAAGTCGACGCCCATGCCCTTGTAAGAATCACGTCCCAATACTGACGAAGCCGGCGTAGAAAAGTCACGCTTGCCTTCGACTAGGCTGAAGTTCAACGTGCCTGGTTTCGATTGGTTCAAGAGAAGCCTGTCCGGTCCTAGATCATTAGCCAAATAAATTTCTGGTAGAACGTCCCCATTTATGTCGGCAACAGCAGATGCCACAGTCCAGCCACGCAAGATATCTTCCGAGAGATTGGTTTTGGCTTCCCGGAATCCCTTCTTGTCCCAGAGGAGGAAATGCTTGTGTCCACCGTTGTAGGACTTGGACTTCGAGTCGTGTAATTCTTCTTGTCCTGTAGCTTTGGCATCCAGTATGCGAGATCCGTCTTTGAAATAATTGCAGACTAGCAAGTCCTTGTGCCCATCGCCGTCGAGATCTGCTTGTGATACCGCACAAGTAAACCAACGATTTTCGGTAGGCAATCCAGCTACTATCTCCGTGGGCACGAAGGCAGCTTTAGTAATTGCTCCCTCTTTCCGGAGGAAAGCAATTGGTGGGCGACCCCAGCAATAGACCAAAATGTCTTTCAGCCCGTCCTCGTTAAGATCACAAATAAGTGAACCCATAGGAGCCATGGTGGCATCAACCAGTTTGCCTGGATTTAAAACAGTAAGCGGATAGCGCTCTTTGGTACCGGGTACACAACCAACCAGGATTGCGTCAGTTCGCGGGTCGATGAAGCAGTAGTCGTTGTCCAGCCCATCGCCGTCGATATCGTTCAAAGCAATCGATGCGCCGGTAGCAGAAATCCAGGCGGATATGCGCTTAAGACTCGGATGCACCTGGCGGACCATTTTAACCTTCGAATTTGTGTACTCGGAAGGTTCCGGCATGGGCAGTTTTGTAAAGTTAAAGCCTGAGGCCAGGTCGGCTTTGGCAGAGGCTGAAATCCTGTTTGGCTGCGCAAGAGCCCAGGTCGCAATAACCAGTATCACGGCGAGAATGCGGGCAGCTTGTGGCTTCAAGTTAGGCACAATACCTTCCTCTTAGGCAAATCCTCTTGAACGATAAACCAGATAGGCAGGGTACGCAAAGGTTCCAGGGATTTTAAGTTTTTAATATACGTAATAAGTGCTCCCTAGACAGGCGTCTTCTTAGACAATGTTGACACTTAATTATGGAAATTTCGGGGAAGTCTAACGGCAAACATCAGCAAGTCGTCATCATAGGTGGCGGCATTTCCGGCTTGGCGGCTGCCTACAAGCTTCATGAATCTGACGCCAACCTCAAGGTGGCTGTCCTCGAAGCAGCGCCCCGATGCGGCGGCGTGATTTCTTCTGTACGACAAGATCAGTTGCTGTTCGAGGAAGGTCCTGATTCCATTCTTACACAAAAGCCCTGGGCTCTTAGTTTAATTAAGAGACTAGGACTCAACGAGCATATTATTGAAACTGAAAGAGAAAACCGCCGAACTTATGTCGCCTGGAATGGAAAATTACACGCCCTGCCTGATGGTTTTGTCATGCTGGCACCAACAAATTTTGTTTCCTTTTTCAGGTCGACTCTCTTTTCGCCATTAGGCAAATTGCGCATGGCGCTAGAAACACTTTTGCCGCGAAAAGAAGATGATGCTGAAGAGTCGCTTGCTGGTTTTGTACGCCGTCGCTTTGGCAATGAAGCCCTGGAGAGAATTGCTCAACCAATGATTGGTGGCATATACACTGCCGATCCGGAAAAACTAAGTTTGAATGCCACCATGCCGCGTTTTTTAGATTTGGAAAAACAAAACGGTAGCGTCATTGCCGGATTGATGAAATCTGACCGTAAAACCTCCGGCGCTCGCTATAGTTTGTTCATTTCACTCGATCAAGGACTCGGTCTTCTGGTAGATACCATAATCGCCAAACTAAATCCCGGAACGATAAAAACCAATACTCCTGTTTCCGCGATCAAGAAGTCCAGTTCCGGATTTGAAGTAGAGACCAAGGACGGCGAGATAATTCACACTGATGCAGTAATTGTGGCAACGCCTTCTTTTCAGGCGAGCAAAATGCTTCATGGGCTTGATGACCAGTTAGCCCAAAGACTTGCACAAATTGAATACGCGCCATCGGCAATACTTAATCTCGCTTATAAGAAAACGGACGTTCCGAGCTTCAAGGGATTTGGCTTCGTTGTACCATCCAAGGAAAGAAGTTCAATAATTGCCTGTACTTTTGTAAGTCAAAAATATGCCAAACGAGCACCGGAGGATACTGTTATGTTGCGCGTCTTCATGGGCGGTGCTTTGGCAAAAGACGTATATGCTCTAAGTGATACTGAATTGATTAAAAGTGCAAGGAAAGAATTGAAAAAATACTTGCACCTGGACGCAGAGCCCGTGGAATTGAAGTTGACCAGATACCCAAATTCAATGCCGCAATATCATCTTGGACACATGGCACTCATTGCCGATATACAACAACTGTCCGCCAGATATACAGGTCTTGCTTTTGCCGGCAATTACATGCAGGGTCCGGGAATTCCAGACTGTATTTGCACAGGCGAAACTGCTGCTGAATCAATACTAGGGTCGTCAATCGGTTAACATGTTCGTGGCGTGACTTAAGGAGTCCAGATGCCACGCAATTTACCGGTCGGCAACGGCACCGTCCTCGTCAACTTCGACGAGACATATACGTTGCGCGATATCTACTACCCGCACGTCGGTGAAAAAAATCAGTCGTTCGGACATCCATCACGGTTCGGTGTATGGGCAGACGGCGATTTTGCCTGGATGGGCCCTGAATGGACACGCGAACTTAAATATCTTGATGAGACTCTTGTGACGGATGTGCGCATGCGACACGAGCGCCTGGGAATTGAACTCATCTTCCACGACTCTGTCGAGTTTCATCTTTGGGTGTTTTTACGTCACGTGACCGTGCGCGACCTAAAAGGTCAGAAGCGAGACGTCCGACTGTTTTTCAATCACGACTTTCACATATCGGAAAATGATGTTGGTGATACCTCTTACTATGATCCAGCCAGTCAATCAGTAATTCACTACAAGCGCGACCGCTGGTTTCTAATCAACACATTCACTGGACAAACATCAGGCGTTCAACAATGGGCTTGTGGTAAAAAAGAATTTGAATGTTTGGAAGGCACCTGGCGAGATGCCGAAGACGGACAACTTTCAGGCAGTCCAATCGCACAGGGATCAGTCGATTCTACAGTCGGCGTCAATCTGAGCGTAGAGCCCAATGGTCAAGCTGAGACTTATGAGTGGATTTGTTTTGGTATCAATTACGACAAGGTAATAAAACTAGACTCGATCATAAAACTTGATCCCCCTTCATATTTGAAGAGAACAAAGAATTATTGGCGTGTTTGGGTAAACAAAGAAAATCACGAATTTGCCGGCTTACCGGAAGATATAGTCAGCCTTTACAAACGCAGTCTGCTTATTTTGCGTACAAATATCGACGACGGCGGAGCAATCATAGCTGGAAATGATCATGACACCGTCTCATTTGCTCGTGACACGTACTCTTATATGTGGCCACGTGATGGTGCGTTATGCGCCTATGCACTTGGTCTAGCCGGATACAGGCAATTAGCTCAGCGTTTTTTCGACTTCTGTCTTGCCGTAATTGGTGAAAAAGGCTATCTTTTGCACAAATATAATCCCGACGAGACGCTGGCTTCCAGCTGGTTGCCCTGGTATCGCAATGGCACACCGGAATTGCCAATCCAAGAAGACGAAACAGCCTTGGTTGTCTGGTCATTATGGAAGCACTTCAAGCATTTTCGGGAAGTGGAAGCATTCAAGCCACTTTTCCGTAAACTGATAATGAACACTGCCGACTTCCTCATCGAGTATCGCGACAGTCAGACTCATCTGCCACATCCATCTTATGACCTTTGGGAAGAGCGCTATGGGGTTCATCTATTTACTGTCGCTTCCGTTATCGGCGCACTGGAAGCAGCAGCTAATTTTGCTTTCGAGTTTGGTGAAGACGAGTCCGGCAATTATTTTAAAAATGCTGCTTCTGAAGTACGCGAAGCAATGGTTAAACACATGTGGAACGAGAAAGAAAATCGTTTTGCCCGCATGGTGACTAAGAATGGCGACGGCTACGACCAGGATATGACGCCGGATGCAGCTAATTACGGACTCTTTGCCTTTGGCGCTCTGCCTGCTGACGATCCAAGAGTTGTCTCGACTATGCAGGCAATTGAAGATGAGCTCTGGGTGAAGACAGACGTGGGTGGTATTGCCCGTTACAAAAACGACCCCTATTATCAGGTCTCTTCCGAAACGGACAAAATCCCAGGCAATCCCTGGTTTATCTGCACTATGTGGCTGGCGCAATATCGGATAGCCACAGCCAAGACCATGGCCGATTTGGATAAAGCCCTGGACATTATTAAATGGGTTAAAAAGCACGCCCTGCCCTCCGGAGTGCTAGCCGAACAGGTGCATCCATATACTGGCGAACCTCTTTCGGTTGCCCCACTTTCATGGAGCCATGCTACCTTAGTTATGTGTGTTCATGAATATCTGGAGAAGCTAAAGGTACTTAGGGACAGCAAATGACCAGAGACACAACAAAGAATTTTCCTGTGCTAGACGAGCTCCATGACGCTGACGACTTAAGACTGAAAGAAGGTCCTATACTCGCCTGCATTGATATGGGCACCAACTCCTTCCACATGATTGTCTGCCGGGCATCGCACGAGCATAACCACTTTGAAGTTATCACGCGCATGCGCGAAGCTGTGCCCTTCTTCCGCACCGCCTTAACCGAGCACGTAATTGATCCGGAAGCGGAAAAGCACGCCATCCGCATCTTGCGGCGTATGCGCGACCATGCCCTTGAAAAAGGTGCACGGACAATTACAGCAGTTGCCACATCAGCAGTGCGTGAGTCGCGCAACGGTGCTGAACTATTGAGGAAGATCCGTCACGAATTATCCATCGATGCCAAACGCATCTCCGGACGAGAAGAAGCAAGACTCATCTATTTGGGCGTACTCTGGCGCCTGCCCAAACTCACCGGACAATTTGCCATTGTCGACATTGGTGGCGGCAGTACGGAAATCATCGTTGCCGACCGGGCCCGCACAATTTTTTCTGAGTCGTATAAGTTAGGTGCTGCTCGTTTGACAGCGCAGTACTTCCCCAAAGATCGTTATACACCGGAAGCACTGGCGGCACTGCATGACGAAGTGCGCGGCATGTTACGCCCATGCGCTGTACAGATTGCTGCCTGTGGTGGATTCAACCATCTGATTGGCACCTCCGGCACAATTTCGGCTCTAGTCAAAATCAACAAGGCCATGCACGGCAAAGTTGGATCTCTGGACAAAGAATCAATTCACGGCACTAAAATGACAATCCACAATCTGGAAAAGGTTATCGACTACATCGAGAACGCCAAGCTTGCCGGTACTAAGATTAAGGGCGTAAGCTCTGATCGTGGACAAACAATTTTGGCCGGTGCAATTGTCTTATTAGAGACCATGCGCTCTCTAGGTGCCCACAGTATTGAATACTGTGATGCGGCACTGCGCGAAGGGGTTGTCGTCGACCGCTTTGTTCGCGGCGGCTGGCTAGAATCCGGTCTGACGCAGCACCGCAACCCGCGAGCCAGCAGTGTTCATGAGTTGCTTACCAAATACGGCAGCAGCACTGAACATACATCGCAAGTAGCCAGACTGGCCTTGGCAATTTTTGATCAAAGTCATGGCAAATTGCATGACTCCGACGAAAGTGTTCGCGGCGTCTTGTGGACAGCTGCCATGCTGCACGATATTGGTACCTTCATTGCTCGCAAAGGACACCACAAGCATTCTTACTACCTAATCAAAAACGGCGGACTTTTGGGTCATTCCGAAGAAGAAATCGATCTAGTTGCCGCCATCGCTCGCTACCATAGAGGCAACGAGCCCAAGGACTCACACCCTGAATTTGCAACACTGACTATCGAAGAGCGCAAGCTAGTGTGCGACATGTCCGCCATACTTAGACTGGCTGAAGCGCTTGATCGCAGCCACCGCCAAATCGTTCGTTCAATCCAACTTATATTCGACAACGACAAGAAAAACAAAGGCCGCCCGCAGCATCTTCTAATCAATGTGAATACAGCCAAGCACGCCGACACAACGCCGGAAGCATGGGCATTTGAGGAGAAGAAGCCATTCTTTGAAAAGCATTTTGCCATAACTGCAGATCTGCAGTTTGTAGACAGCTGAAGTCCCTTTAAATGTTTTCTTTGTTGTCCGAAGCCAATTTGCTTTGCACTGTTTCAGCAGCCTTCTTAACGTTGGATAGACGGCGCTGTAACTTCTTGCCGGTGATGTCGTCCATGAACATGCGTGGCACATTCAGCCCCAAATCGACATAAGATGTAAGCACCAGCTCGCTGCAACGGTTGTTATCAATCGGGGTAATTTCCCAACTGCCTTCCATTGCCTTGAAGTGGTCGGATTTGACCAGCTTGTATTCGATCTTCCTATTCTCGACTTCCTTGTTGGTCATCACACATACGGCCGTGCCGATGATGGGCAATATGGCAAACTTTTGCTCAAGGATAAGCTCAGAACCATTCTGGTTCAAAACTTTACTGTAGGCGAGGTCCGGATCATGACTGCGCTCTTCGTGGATAGCCCGCCAGACGACTTCCGGAGTGGCATGGATATGGATGGCTGCCGCCATCGTATTACCGCCGGTAGTTCTAGCCCGTTTGCTCACCGTCGTTTCTTCATTAGCCTGAGCAATCCGGCAATAGGTACGGGCAAAGCCGTTATCCTGCTTATTCTTAGCCTCTGCTCCCAAGAACCCGCCAACGAGCACTACACCCATTGCCAAAGCAACAATAGTCCGTTTCATTTGATTACCTCAACCGCTCTTTCCATTAAACCGCACAATCAATAACACTGCACGACAGACAACCTAAAGCTAGCCATCAGGGTGGCTTCAAGCGACTTCTTGAAATGCTATGTATAGCACAGACGCGGTAAAAATCAAATTGTGCCCATACGAAAATAATTTTTCCAAAATCCCGGAATCAAACGCCCAGCGGGATAAAGACAGGTACGAGCCGGCGCCACTTTAATTCTTCGGCATACTGCTTATACTGTTCGCCAAATGTCTTCATTAATAGCTGTTCTTCATATTTAGCTCGGTTTAACCATAGGGGAGCCACCAAGAAAACCGTAAGCAAGACAGCCGGCAGACTCAAGCAAGCAATGGATGTACCGAGCAAGGACTGGATAATGCCGGAATATGCCGGGTGCATAACTACGCCCAGCAAGCCGTCCTTACGTATCGTCTGTCCATGCAAAACTTCAGCATCAGTAGAAAAGGACTCGCCCAGCGAATACCAGCCGCCAATCATAAAGATTAAACCGCTTATGAAAATCAGTACGCCCAGCCAGGATATAGCTATTTGAGCAGATTCTGGAAGAAAACCAGCCTGGGTAAACAGAGGAGCAATGTCCGACTCTAAGACTCCAGAGAAGAAGAGATGAGCCGGAACAATAACCAGAACCGTTAATAGCGAGGCTAATTGTGGAGCTCTTTGAATACGAAAGTTGTGCTCGTAGATTTTGCCCTTACCGCGTCTGGAAAATCCTTTTGCCAAAACTGGGGTGGCGGCAATAATGCCTATCGTCACAAGAACGAGCGTCGCCAAAGTGGTCATGTAGTAGTGCATTATTCCCTCAGTCGCAAGGTTGCTTTTAAGATTTCCCGGCAAGATTTAAGGATTATAGCTTAAACACGGAGTCTGCTATACCAGGATTGATTTGAACATTTGTCCAGAGCGAATAGGTCCAGAGTTGTCCTTCCTCATAATCAATCCAGTAAACCGGCAAAAGGTTCCCAGGCTCAACGGCAATTCTCTTCCAGAGTCTCTTGGGCGAGCCCTCGTAGAGGTCGACCACATAATACTTTTTGCCATCCTGCCACTCAACCGGCTCAGAAGTTACCTTGGTTGGCTTGCCGTCGTTGTAAACGTAGCCCCTAATAGCTTGGGCTAAGGACAAGAAATCCGATTCAACCATCGGCCAACCGTTGACACAACGCAAATAACTGGAATGGTCGGAAACCGTACCGGAGAAGATAGACAGTACACCGCCTAAATGTCCTTTGACTTTACCTGGCTGAGTCATGACTGCAACAGAGCCGTCATTAGGTCCATCGGTTACTTCCAGGCGCATTTTTGACGGCTTCTTGAATTCAAGATTGCCACGTTGGCTTATGACGCGGTTCTTCTTAAAGACATTCATTTCGTAATTGAAGGAATAATCGTTCAAGTCACCAGCTGCTTTTACCATCCGATCGATAAAAGGCTTACCGTCTTTATCCGCATCATTGGTGAAAGACTTCAGCGACATCTGCCGAATAGGAGCCCATGAGCTTGCCTGCGGATCAACATCAGCTGCAGCACAAGCTGGAATGGGGGTTGCCCAGCCAATAATGGACAACAGCAAAAGAAGGTAGCTTACATATCGCAAATTTCTGGTCATAAATGATTGACGCCTTTGGTAGCCGCTGGCTACATTATTTCACAGAGTCCGGCTTGAGTATGAAACACCGCTCAAACTGAGGTTAGAAAGGGTTGCCAAGCGTCTGTATCAGTGGGAGTCCACAGTCCAAGCGGGTATAGTCAGGATAACGTAATTTAGGATAACCATGGAAAAGACCAAGGATTCGGTTCCTGCAATAGTGAGCTCCGGAACAATTAGGACCTACTCAGCTACCGATGGCGTAAGCCTGTCTTACAGGTATTGGGCGGGTCAGCCAGGCAAGCCGGTTTTAGTGCATTTGCACGGCATTGAGGGGCACAGTCTATGGCTGGAGCCGACGGCCCAGATATTAAACCGTGCAGGGATGACCATTTTTGCTCCTGATAGACGTGGTTCGGGTCTTAATAGCGAAGTCAAAAAGCCTGCCAATTTCGGCCAATTGCTTTCAGACATTCAAGATGTTTTGCATATCGCCGGTAAGGAAAATGGTCCCTTGTTTTTAATCGGCAATTGCTGGGGGGCAAAACCAGCCGCCGTTCTAATCAGCCGCTGGCAACAAGGCAAGCTTCAGTTACCCGATATTAGAGGACTTGTCCTAACGTCACCGGCATTGGTGACAAAAGCAGATCTCAGCTTTCCGGAAAAAATCGAAGTAGCCATAAGGTGGTTAGCAGGCTCAAGAAAAGCCATGGCTGTTCCTTTAACACCGGAAATGTTTACGGACAATAAACCCTATCTCGATTTCATAACCGATGATCCAAAACGCTTAACTCATGTGAGCGCACATTTCTTTGCCCAGACCTTTTTTCTCACGGCAATTGCCAAACGACAAGCGAACAAGATTGAATTACCCTTACTTGTTATGCAAGCCGGCCGCGATGACATTGTCGATGTCCAGGCAATTGAGACTTGGTTTTCCAGAGCAGCTTCCAAAGACAAGACTTATAAGGACTTTCCTTGGATGGCTCACAGCCTTGATTTTGATGTGCAGGCGGATGAATATATCAACTTGCTTATCAGCTGGATAAACGAAAGAGCTAAAGGAGTTAGCTCATGAAAATTCTCAGAGTAGATACCTCTGTCATAAGACTGCCGTTTCGTTTTTCCTTTGGTCACAGCATTGCCGCCAGAGCCTACTCCGACAATCTGCTTGTCCAAATAGAGCTGGAAGATGGCAGCATTGGCTATGGAGAAGGCATTCCACGCGAGTATGTCACCGGCGAAACAATCGACGGCGCCCTTTTGGACATTAGCAATTTTGCGGCCAGGCTGCGCGGGCAAGATCTGCCGGATTTCCCGTCAGTCAAGCTATTCATAGACCAGCTAATTGAAGAAGCCGGATTGACAAGACGCCGTTCCGGAGCGGCCTTTTGTGCCGTGGAACTGGCGCTTCTGGATGCCTTTGGCAAGTCTTTTAAAACGCCCTCGGCTAAGGAATTGGGCAACATCCAACGAGTGAGTGTGCAATATGGCTCAGTAATACCATTCGGCAACAAGAAAGCAATGGTGGCATTGCTTTGGTTTTACAAGCTCTGGGGATTTGAGACCGTAAAACTAAAAGTAGGCGGCACTCTAGAAGATGACCTAGCCAAACTAAAACTGGTCCGCCAAATAATGGGTGAGGGAGCCATAGTCAGAGTCGATGCCAATTGCGCCTGGACTGCTGAGCAAACACTTATTGCTGCTGACAAATTTCAGCCCTTCAATGTGGCGTCAATTGAGCAACCGGTGAAGGCCGACGACATTAACGGCTTAGCCAAGATTGTGGCCAATGTCCAACAAGAAATTGTCGTCGATGAATCGCTCTGCACCATGCAGGATGCTCAGGATTTGATTGCCGCCAAAGCTTGCAGCGCCTTCAACATTCGCATCTCCAAAGTTGGCGGTTTGCTTTTGGCTCAGAAAATGGCAGCCCTAGCCCGCCGTGAGGGTCTGTCCGTGCACATGGGTGCTCAAGTTGGCGAGAGCGCAATTTTAACCATGGCCGGTCGAATTTTTGCCTTAATTGAGCCGCCTTGCCGGAATTACGAAGGGTCTAATAATTGCTGGTTGTTACATCAGGACATATCTCGTGAAAACTTAACAGTGTCCTTACGAGGAACGGGCAAGATGAAACTAGCAAATGGCCTTGGCCTTAATATTTTGAAAGATCGGATTGAAGGCTTTACCATTAGGTACATGCCAGATGCACACGCGACCGATAAAGTGTCCCTTACCGGTAAGGCAGACTAAAATATCTAAGAGGACAGATCAGAGGTTTCAAATTGGTGTTTCGGCGCTCATTGATCCAATTGGGTCAGGTAATAAGATCAATCAAACATGTGAGACCTTTTGTGGCTGGAGCGGAACATCCCCGCCAGACGCAAGAGGCTAAACTCTTACAAATTATCAGACAAAACCAAGAGTCGATTTACGGACGCAAGCATCAATTCGATAAGATTGACTCCATTGCTGACTATCAAAGACTGGTCCCTCCCAATGAGTACGAGGACTTGTCCCCTTATATCGAAGCATCGATGAACGGTCATAAAAGGCAGTTGACCGTAGAAGACCCATTTATGTTTGCCACCACAAGTGGTACCACATCAAAACCTAAATTCATTCCGATTACTGAAAGCCATATGCGTGATTACATGCATGCCTTTCAACTGCACAATTACCATGTTGCAAAAGACTATCCAGCCGTTGCCGACGGCACCTTTCTAATTCTTACCAGCAACGATGAAGAAGGCCGCGTTCAATCAGGTGTTCCTTATGGCGCCGTATCAGGCGTTTTAAATCGCCGTCAACCCAGTATCATCAAGCAATACTTCACACTACCTTACGAGATGTGCAAGATAAAAGACATTGACGTTAAGTACTACCTGATGTTGCGCATTGCCCTGGCAAAATCTGTAACAGCCATGTTTGCCTGCAATCCTTCAAGCATGATCTTGCTTGCCGATCAGTTACATGAACATGCCACTGATTTGATTTCCGACATTTATAGTGGCATCGTTCGAGAATCTTATCGTCCCCCAGCTCATTTAGCCGATGCAATTGCTCCATATATCAAGGCTAACAAGGATAGAGCCAGACAATTAAGCACCCTTTTGGATAAAAACGGCACACTTCTTCCCAGCACCGTTTGGCCGGAACTGGAATTTTTGTCCTGCTGGAAGGGCGGGCCAATGTCCTTCTATTTGAACCAGTTACCGGAATATTATGGCAATGCTGCAATTAGAGACTTCGGCTATATGGCATCAGAAGGTCGTGGTTCAATTCCCATAGCCAACGAAGGTGCCGGTGGCGTACTGGCAATCACCTCACATTTTTTTGAATTCGTGCCTGAGCTTACCATGGAGGCCGGAGAGCCTAAATTCCTCACAGCTGACCAACTTGAACTTAACGGACGTTACTATATTTACTTCACCACTTCGTCTGGAATTTATCGATACAACATCAATGATGTCATTGAAGTTGTCGGCTTCTACAACCGCACGCCGGTTATACAATTCATACGCAAAGGCATGGGCGTCAGCTCAATTACCGGCGAGAAACTAACGGAAGAGCAGGTAAAAATTGCCTTGTCTTATGCCGTTAATCAGTTGCAGTTAAAGCAAATTCAGCATTTCACAGCTGCTGTAGAACTTGATCATCCGCCTTACTACACATTGTTTGCCGAATTGAGAAGCGATCTGCCAGAACCGGTTCGCAACGAATTCGTTCGTGTTTTCGATCACTCATTGCAAGCACAGAATCTTGAATACCAAGATAAGCGACAAAGCCGGCGCCTGGGAACACCTGTACTCAATATAGTCCCACCCGGCACATACTTAAAATTGAGACAGCAGCGCGTAGCCGAAGGATGCCCCGAGGCACAAGTTAAGATTCCCTTGTTAAGTTGCCGCTCCGATTTCAGCAAATCTCTTGCTACACTAGCCATGGCCAACGAGATTAATGCTGACAGGAGCTAGCCTTAAATGGACAAAACAACTGTTCTGGTAACCGGAGCCACGGGTCTGGTCGGTTATCATGCCGTCAAACACTTGCTTGCAAAAGGATTTGCGGTTAAAGCGCTGACAAGAAGTACGAGCAATATTGCCGATTTAAAGAGCCTTTCTGCAAACGGGCAATTGTCAATTGAGCAAGCAGAGCTTAATGACAAGACTCAACTTGTAAATTGTCTTGAGGGTGTGGATGTAGTTGTTCATGCTGCAGGTTTCATCGATCCGTTAGCCAAGCGTGAAGACATTTACAGAGTAAATGTAGAGGGCACAGGCAACATTCTTGCTGCCGCGAAAGCTGCTGGCGTCAAGCAATTCATACACATAAGCAGTCTATCCGTAATAACCGGTCAAGGTGACCAATATGGTTTATCGGAAAAAGCCGAATTAAAATATTGTGGCGAAGCCTATGCCGATTCGAAAGTAGATGCTGAAAAATTGGTAGCCACACAAAACGGCACCATTAGTGTCACTGTCCTGCGTCCTGGTTTCATTTACGGGCCGAAGGAAAAAGCCTGGATGCCGCGCTTGATAAACTCTATTGCTCAAGGC
>SBAT01000231.1 GCA_005240105.1 Chloroflexota bacterium | reverse complement strand
TGATGCAGGCAAACTCCTTGGTGCCGCACTAATTCCTACCGCCATGTCCTTGCCGTGGTTGATTGTCACCTATCCGGCATTACACAAATTCACCCAATACAATGCGCAATCCTTTGGACAAGCAGGTACATCACTCAGCTTTGGCACAAGCCTGACGACCTACCTAGAAGGTCTTCCAGCGATGATGTCGCCGCTTCTATTGCTGGCATTTATTGCATCGCTCTTAGTTGTCGGCGCCAAAACGCATCGGGCATTGATTTTGTTGTCCGTATCTTGCCTAAGCGGATTTATTCTTTTGAGCTTACTTAGCTGGGCATACCCACTAGACCGTTATGCCATGCCCGCGTTATTAGCACCGGCTGTTTACACAGGCGCTGCCTTTTCTTATGCCTGGTCTAAAAGATCAACATTTTTCCTGCGCTTGAGTTATTGCATTTTGGCGGTTGTGGCAACAGCACAATATTTGCTCTTTAGTTTTGCACCGTATCCGCTGCCGGTCCCTGAAGTAGTCACCAGAGCGCTACCGTCAATCGGAATAGGTCTGCGCACATATCACGACTTACATGAGCCTTCCTATCCGGATAAATATGACTGGGGACAAATGTGGGTCTTGTCGCAAATCAAACAAGTGGATAAGGATTTGCCCGTCTATTTGCAGGTCTTGCCAAACTCGCGCCCATTCAATGTGCACACAATGGAATACGCAGCAAAATTGGCTAAGAGTCCAGTCATCGCCACAACCATGAGGCAATGGGCGGTGACAGGCGATACCATTGAATTTTCACCGAAGACAGCGATGTACTATCACTGGTATTTGCTAAAAACAGGCTATCAGGGCAATGTTTTCCAAAGCGACAAATGTCAAAAAGCATTTGACGAACTGACAAATTATGTCCGCACCAGCGGCAAATTCCGTCTAATCGCCATGCGCTCATTGCCGGATCACAGCATTTGTTATTTGTATCGGCAGAAGTAGTCGCTTTGTCATGACAAAGCGGTGCGTGACAAATTACCGCAATACCCGTCGCTTGGCGACGAGCTTGCGCCACGGAGCAGTGATTCTCCACGACGTGCTGTTGCGCAGATTCGTCAGCTCCGCCTGGAGTCTTGCCCTTTCAGTCTCAAATCGACACTGGCTATCATGCAGTTGAGCAAGAACTTCCGTCAGATACTGGACACTACGGAAGCTCACTTCTTTAAACCCATTCAATTGGCTAATGGCATCCTGATAATCACCACTATTCAAATTCTCACAAGTCAACCCTTTAGTCCGACGCAGGTGGTCCACATGCACGGCAATACTTTCCACCGCGCGCCTGTTGAACATCTCTTCCGACTCGCCAATTTCTTCAATGTATTTACGATACTGTTTTCCCAGGCGGAATATGTCCAGGGCAAAAAGCATCGCCCTGTGATTACGTGACGAAACAGATCCCTGATGCACCCGGAAACTGCACAACGTCTCACTCAAGTAATAAAAATCGGAATTCTCGAGTAGACGAAAATAGAACTCAATCTCACAGTAGTGATAGTAATTAGCATCAAAACCACTGCCGGTAAGCTCGCGTCGAAACATAACACAAGCAGGTTCGCCCACCCAATTCGTTAGGCGAATGAGATTGTATTTGATTACATCGCGTCCGGAAATTTTCCTGCTCTTGGGAAATTGCCAGTGTTGGTCAACCACTTTCCCATCCGCATCAACAATATTTTTTCCACAGCTAACCAGCCCAACATCCGGCTGGCTGTCCAAAATAGCAGCCATCTTTTCCAGAAAGTCCGGTGCCAAAATATCATCATGCGCAAAAGGCTTGATGTACTGCCCCCGCGCCTTGCTAAAACTCAAATTGTAATTTGCACAGACGCCGATATTTTCAGCATTTCTCACATAGACAACGCGCTTGTCTTTGTCGGCATATTTCTGCGCTATTTCACCAGTGGTATCAGTAGACGCATTGTCACAGATAATCAATTCAAAGTCGGCAAGCGTCTGAGCAAGAACACTCTCAATCGCTTCTGCCAAATGGCGCTCGCCGTTAAATACCGGAATACATACAGATATTTTTGGTGACAAGGCTTTCGGCTGACTCATAGGATTCCGTAATTACCAAAGTTTCCAAGGCGCTTTGCCCGACTGCCACAAGGCATCTAGTTGGGTGCGATCACGAAGAGTATCCATTGCATGCCAATAGCCAGAATGTTTGTAGGCGGCCAGTTGTCCATCACGCGCAAGACGCTCTGAAGGACCATGTTCCCATACGGTTGAATCGTCGTCAATATAGTTTAATGCTCCCGGTTCCAAAACGAAGAAACCGGCATTAATCCAACCACCATCACCATCAGGTTTTTCCTTGAATGCATCAACCTTATCTCCGGCAATCGACAATGAGCCAAATCTACCTGGAGGTTGTACCGCAGTAACGGTGGCAAGCCTTTTTGATCCACGATGGTATGAGATCAGCTCACTCATATTGACATTACTCAATCCATCACCATAGGTAAAGCAGAATGTCTCGTTGCCAATGTGTCCGGCAATTCGCTTCAAGCGACCGCCTGTAGCAGTGTGTTCACCCGTATCTACAAGCGTTACTTTCCAACTTTCAGGCGAACCGTTGTGGAAGGTCATGTTGCGATTGGAAAGATCAAAAGTCACATCAGAGGCATGCAGGGCGTAATTGGCAAAATACTCCTTGATCATGTAGCCCTTATAACCACAGCAAATCACAAACTCATTTATGCCAAAGACTGAGTAGTTTTTCATGATGTGCCAAAGGATGGGCTTGCCGCCTATTTCGACCATTGGCTTGGGACGCAAATGCGTTTCCTCGCTTAAGCGAGAGCCAAAACCACCAGCCAGTATTACAGCCTTCATTTAATCGCCCTAATTCCCGTGTGATTCGATTACAAGGAAATACTATAATACAGTTCTTGGCATTGGAGTTTAAATGAGAAGCAGCTTTTGGGCTAATAGACGGGTTTTCGTCACAGGCGCCACCGGACTGGTCGGTTCTTGGCTGGTCAAGGACCTACTCAGCAAAGGCGCTTACGTAGTCGCCTTGGTTCGAGACTACGATCCGCAATCGGAATTGATCCGCTCAGGCGATATCAATAAGACATCCGTAGTAAATGGCGCACTAGAAGACTACGCCACCTTAGAGCGGGCAATCAACGAAAACGAAATAAGTGCGGTATTTCACTTAGGTGCACAGCCAATCGTTGGTGCTGCTCAAAGAAATCCCCTACCGACACTAGAGACAAACATTCGCGGCACATACAATTTGCTCGAAGCCTGCCGAGTGCATCGCAATCTAGTTAACCAAATAGTGGTGGCATCAAGCGACAAAGCCTACGGAGAATCCAGCACACTACCCTACACCGAAGACATGCCACTCAAGGGCGTGCATCCATATGAAGTATCAAAAAGCTGCACAGACTTAATCACGCAGAGCTATGCCAGTTCATACAAACTGCCTGCAGCCATTGCCAGATGTGGAAATATTTACGGCGGCGGCGATCTCCACTGGTCTCGAATTGTGCCGGGCACAATTCGCTCTTTCCTCTCTGGAGAAGCGCCGGTTATCCGCAGCGATGGAAAATTTACCCGAGATTACATTTACGTAGAGGACGTGGCAGCCGCTTATCTACAGCTTGGACAAGCAATCAACGAACAAGAAGTTGCCGGCGAAGCTTTTAATTTCAGCCCAGAGAGTCCGCTCACCGTCCTCGAGCTTGTCGAACTCATTGCCAGAATCATGAAAACTTCACATCTCAAACCGATTATTCAAAATCAAGCCCAGGGCGAGATCATTTCCCAATACCTTGATTCCAGCAAAGCGGCATCGGTTCTAGGTTGGAGAACAAGCTTCAACCACCGGTCTGGAATGGAAAGGACGATAACCTGGTATCGCAATTACTTGAACACCCCGCAGGAGCAACAATGCATAGCACCTTGAGAGAAATCACAGGCTGTGAGGTTTGCAACAATAGCCAACTAGAGCAGGCATTAGACCTCGGACTCCATCCGATGTGTGATGACTTGGTGCCAATTGGCGATGCAAGAGTCTGTCAGGAATATCCAATTGAGATTTTGTTTTGTCCAACCTGTCGCACTGGACACCAACGGTTCCAGATCCCAAAACAAATTCTTTTTCCAACCACCTACCACTACAGAGCACGGCACACCGCCGATGTTCTCAACGGCATGAAGCAATTAGTCGAGGCAAGCCTCGAAATCGCAGGCGACTTAAAAAACAAGAAAGTACTGGATATCGGCTGTAACGACGGCAGCTTGCTTTCCATATTCAAAACCCACGGCGCGGAGACTTTTGGCATAGAGCCTACGGGTGCCTACGCCGATGCAAAAGCCGCCGAACACCAGGTGATAAACGAATTCTTGGACACAAATGTCAGCAATGCTTTTGTTAAACAGTACGGACAACCTGATGTAATCACTTTCACAAACGTCTTCGCCCACATAGAAGACCTCGGTGAAGTTATTCGCTCGCTAAAAATCCTGTCTCATTCCAAGACGACAATAGTGATTGAAAATCATTATCTGGGCTCAGTACTTGACCGACATCAGTTCGACACTTTTTATCATGAGCACCCACGTACCTACAGCTACACTTCTTTCGCATACATCGCCGACTCCTTGGGCATGAGGATTCGGAAAGTCGAATTCCCACAACGCTATGGCGGCAATATCCGTGTCTTCATGAGCATGACAAACGACGGGCAACACCATCGCCACGCCGAACTAAAGACAATCGAAGCTAAATTCGGACAACAGTTGATTGCTCTCTCTGAAGAGATCAACCTTTGGCGGTCCAAGAAGCAAGCTGTTATCGCAGGCGAAGTAAATCGCAAGGGCAGCCTTATTGCCAAGGCTTTTCCAGGACGAGCTGCTATTCCAATCAAGTTATTAGGGCTGGATGAAGACAAGCTTTCTGCAGTTTACGAAAAACCGCAATCAGCCAAGATTGGCCATTACATTCCTGGGACTCGTATTCCCATATTGTCAGACGAAACATTCCCTGCCAACTCAGGTCCAATTCTCAATTTAGCCTGGCATATTGCTCCTGAAATTGAGACGTACATGCGCAAGCATGGTTACAACGGCGAGATAATCGATATCATCGAGTCCAAAGACTTCCAAGAAGTAATCTGATGTTTGCAATACTTGGTTCCGGATTCGGACTATATGGTTACGTGCCGGCAATTGTAGGCGGGCTGAACAAGCGCGTTGTTCTACCCGAGCGCTATCGAGAGCGCGTAAATGCACGCGCAGATGTTCAGCCATTCGCCTACGGTATAGATTGGCGCAAAGATGACTACGAAGCGCTGGACGCTGCCGACTCGGTAATTATCGCCAAGCGCCCAGAGGAGCAGCCTTACTGGGTCAACGAATCCATAAAGCGCAACAATATAGAAAAAATTCTTTTGGAAAAACCGATAGCACCAAACCCAGATGCTGCACAACAAGTACTTGACGCACTTAATAGCAGTGGAAAACTTTATCGAATTGGCTATAACTTCAGATTTACAGACTGGGCCAACGGCTTCAAGAACTGGCAGGACAATTCTCAACCCGCTGGAGCAACACTTACCATTGACTGGCAGTTCCGTGCTCATCACTACGCAAACGATTTAGCCAACTGGAAAAGATTTGCATCAACTGGTGGCGGAGTGATTGGTTTTTATGGCATCCATTTGATTGCTTTGCTGTCAGAATACGACTACGACAACGTGATCGCATCTGAAGTTGCCGGACAATCCTTGGAAGATGCAGACAAATGGTTTTTGGAAGCGACGAATGCTAAGTCTCGCTGTCAGATTTTTGTCGATAGCAACAGCGCACACAACTGTTTTTCAATTAC
>SBAT01000151.1 GCA_005240105.1 Chloroflexota bacterium | reverse complement strand
TCACAGCCCGACAATCGCTTGATAAACTCCTGTCCCTCTAATTTCTTTTCGCTGCGATAGAAATCAGTAACAGCAAAAGAGGAGAGCATTTTGGCCGCTTGCTCGGGTATTGGTCCGGCAACTAATACTTTCAATGGAGTTGGCATAATTATGCTGGCACGCAAACTAATTTCAAGTGTTCATCCAAAAGAGCATCAACGGCTCTCAATTCGTGATCCATACGCACATTGTCCCAATTAAGCAGTTGTGCCATAAGTTTAGCTACACGCGGAGCTGCTTCCATGCATTGGCGTTGATGGACAAGTCCTAGCCGCAGACGCCTGAAAAGCATGTCTTCCAATGAGACGGCCAGTTCATGCTCAACACAGAATTTCACTTCGGCCATCAGCGGTGGAAAGTCCGGACAAATCCTATCGGATAGCACAGGCTCTGATTCCAGATAATCAAGAACTCTCTGCGCATCAGCTCCGTAACTGGCAGTTATGTGATCAATAGCGGCTGGTTCCAACTTCAAATTGCGAGCGCGCGTTGAAATAGCTGCTGACGATGTTAAGAAATCTTGTTTGTCCAGCCAACCACCAAGCATTATCGCTTGCGTTCTAGATTTACCAACATGGTCTTGAATTTCCTCAGGTAATTTTATCAGTGCCTTGTCTACAACTTGTTTGGCCATTAAGCGATAATTCGTCAGTTTGCCGCCGGTTAAACCAATGACACCATAAGGTCCATCAAATATACGATGCTCACGCGAGGCGCCTGATGAGTCGGTGTCGTGAGTGGGATCTTCAACCAATGGTCTCAAACCGGCGAATGATCCTGTTATATCCTTACGACTCAATTTATGGGAGTCCGTATATTCATTAACCACGGACAATAAATAGTCGATTTCGTCAGATGCCGGAATGGGAGATTCAAGCTCACCGTGATATGGGTGATCAGTGGTGCCGATCATCAATGCCCGCTGCCATGGAATGACAAAAACATAGCGTCCGTCTTCTGTCGGCAAGAACAAGGCAGAACTCGTTTCAAAAGCAGAGTTAGGGACAATTATATGAATCCCTTTGGATGGAGCAACGTGTTTACCCCAGTTACGGTCGAGCAGCTTAAATACTTGGTCGATCCAAACACCTGTTGCATTCACAAAGGCTTTGCCACGAATTACAAACTCAGCACTATTTAAACGATCGCGGCAGTTAACGCCCACGAGTCGCCCATCATCAATAACAAAGCCCTTAGCTTCAGTGTAATTGACGGCCGTTGCACCTAAATGGCAGGCTGACTTAATCACTTCAACGACAAGTCTTGAATCATCAGTAATGGCATCATGAAAACGCAAACCTCCCGATACCACCCTTGAGGACAGCGACGGTGAAACGCGCATCACATCATCTTTAGACAACACTTCATGTCTTTGATGTGTTGCTGACCAGGAAACAATGTCATAAATGGTCAAACCAAGACGAGCCTTCCAACCAAAAAACCAATTCCTACGTCCCGTCGGCAAAACAAAACTGAAATCTCGCACCATATGTGGTGCCAGTTGTTCCAGAAGTTCTCTTTCCTGGCAGAGTTCTCTTGTTAATTTGAAGTGCAATTGCTCCAAATAACGCAATCCGCCATGAATCAACTTGGTCGTTCGGGAAGAAGTGCCCGAGGCAAAGTCTTCCTTTTCAATCAACACAACTGAGAGACCGCGAGAGGCGGCATCCTGCGCAATTCCTGCACCGGCAATACCGCCTCCAATAACAACGAGGTCAAATTCCTGACTCTGGGCTACCGAAAGTCCGTGATCCCGATGTTTCATTAGCGCAACTTATCTTTCAACAAAGCTGCTCCGAGCCCGACTGCAGCACCGGCGGCGGTCATCTGTCCGACCTTTTTGGTTTTTCCATATCCACGACTGGATGCCAAACCAAGTCCAAGACCAGCTACAGTGCCTGTCGCTACAGTTTTGACAATTGGATGACGCTTCAAAGTATCACTGGAATTAATTGCACCGACACCGGCACCAGCTCCTGCACCGATAAGAGCACCACGTCCAACGCCCTTACCTGTAACAAGTCCAGTTACAGCACCGGCTGCAACACCGACTCCTGCACCAAGAGTGGCACTTCTGACTTTCGGATGCGCGTTGAAAAATTTCTTCGTGGCACTTGGCTGCACTGAATTTCTACTTGCACCACCCTGCAAAGGGGTGTTTGCAGCAAAAGCCGGTAAGGTCATATTGATAATTAATGTGCCTGTTGTAAGTAGATAAGCAATTCTACCGCTTTGAATCATCACAACTATCCTCCTTAGATAACAGTCAAATCAAGATATAGTGGACTGTCATTTGATACACGCTGAATATCTTTTGATACCACTCCTTGTAAACGACCCTGTTAAACAGAGTAAAGAGTAGGTTCATCGACGCCTATTATCCTTTAATTGTTCCTATTTGGGCTGCCAAACTTATCTGCCACTACTAGTAACTTCTCTCTTATAATAGTGTTTGATAATTCTGACATTAGAGTGAAGGGGACTTTCGTGAAATACAACAATCTCTTGTCTTCCACAAGAACGACAATGTCGTTGTTGCTTGCTCTTTCTTTCAGCCTACCGGCACTTGCCGCACCGGCCGTTAAAACGAGCATCAGTGCGAACACCGCCAGTGATTCTGCCAATGCCAGCGTCGTAGACGATCCTACTTTGCAATTTTTACCGATGGTTCCACAAACGCCAGAGACGATTGATAAGCTCAAAAAATACGAGGCAGACGGCGAAGCAGCATTTCAAAAACACGATTTAGATAAGGCCCTGACAAAGTGGCAAGAAGCTTACGGCTTATCAAAAGAAATGAGATCTTCTGAAGGTGAAGGTCGCGCTTTAACTAACATGTGCAGACTGTATTTCGAGCGCGGTCAGCTGGTAAGAGCGAAAGAATTAGGTGAAAACGCGCTGGAAGTATTGGCTAACAGCTCCGACAAAACAACTTTAGCCCGTGCCCGTGTTGCACTCGCGCAAGTCTATTTCAAACAAGACAATCTAACACTTGCCGGTCAATTGTTGGAAATGGCCATGAAGAGTTATGCTGAATTAGGCGTGGATGATGCGCCGGACGCAGCCAAAGCAATGAATTTGGCCGGCAACCTTTTGGCAACAGGCGGCAAATTAAAAGAATCAATTCCATTTTTCCAGGGTGCCGCTTCTTATTATGGAAAAGCCGGTGATCTAGCAAGTGAAGTCAATATGCGCACTGCTATTGCCGCAATGTATCAAGAATTAGGCTTTCTGGTAGCAGGCGAAGAGGAAGCAAACCAAGCAGTAACGTCGGCATTAGCTTCTAAGGATGTCACATTGATGGTTGGCGCCCTGGCTACATTGGCCAATTGCGAATATAACTTGGGCGAATACGAAGACGCACGTCTAAGGTATGAATTGGCAATAGCAACAGGAATAAAACTTGCCGATCAACTTGCAGTTGCACAGTTCCAGGCAGGTTACGGTTCAACACTTGCCGCTTTGGGTGAACTAGAGACTGCTAAGACATATCTGGAAAATGCTTGCGCAATATTGAAGTTAAAGGGCAATGCCTTATCACAAGCATCGCTATTGAATACTTTGGCCACCGTGGAAACTTTATTGGGTCAATACCCATCTGCATTTCAACATTACAACCAAGCTATGGAGATGCAAGCAATTTCTACTCCAAAGCGTCCAAAGTTGTACGTCATGCTCATGCAAAATTTAGCCTTGGCTAAAGCACGTTCCGGCGACAACCGGGGAGCAAAACAAACTCTTACGACTATCCTGCCGACATTCAAGAAATTGGACAATCAATTCTTGGAGGGACGCACTTATGCAGCCCTTGGCGAAATTTGTCTCAACCTCAAAGAAATTCCTGCTGCCGAATCTTTCCTTAAGCAGAGCATAGCGATAAGTGAAAAGGTCCATGATGATGCAAGTCTCTGGCGCAATTACACCAACCTTGCGCAGATCTACCAGACGCAACAGCAGTTGCCGCAGACACAGCCTTTGACACCACAACAGGTTCAGCAGCAACAACAGCAATTGAAAGATGCTCTCAATAGCGCTGTTTCATTCATTCGCTCACCGCAAGCCGGTCATTTCGGTAGTCCTGAAAATCTCAATTTCCCAACTTCGCGAGAAGATCTGGCATACAAACTGGTATCAATTCTAGTAAACCAAAAAATGGCAGGCACTGCCTTCAGCGTTGCCGCACAGTTGAAGGAAGATTCCTTCATTGCTGATTGGAAACGCTCCCAGGGCACAGTTAAGGCTGCCGATCAAGAAATCTATTACGATCTCTACAAGCAACGGGCTCATATCCACGCCGCAGAAGTAGGCAGCAACCCGACCACTCTCGTCAAAGAGTGGCAAAACTGGATGTCCCGTTTTGCTCAGCTGGCAACGGAGAACAAGCCTTTAGCACGATTGATAGCACCACTGCCCTTAACAGCGCAAGAAGTGATAAACCTCGCCAAGCAAAAACAATTGACCGTGTTGGACTACTTTGTAGGTAGTAATTCAACTATGGT
>SBAT01000425.1 GCA_005240105.1 Chloroflexota bacterium | reverse complement strand
GCATAGGTCGCAGCCGGACGACTCTCATGAATAATTAGAATTAGTGGTTTTGGCAAAATCATTTTTAGCCTCGACCTCTGGCAGCTTGTTCTTCAAGAGTGGCTGCTGGTATTTTGACGGTGAATGTTGTTGATTTGGGCTGGCTGGTGACGCTAATGCTTCCACCTAATGCCACCACTAACGATTTGGTTATATAAAGACCCAAGCCTGTCCCTTCAGTTTGTCTCACTAGTGGATTATCAAGCCGGCTGAACTTATTAAAGATCTCGGATAAGTGCTCTTCCGGAATTCCACCGCCTTCGTCATTAATTGATATTTCCACGAAAGGTGGCTTGCCCGTCAGTTCTCTAGCTTCAATTGTGACAGTGGTATCAGGTGGTGAATACTTAATTGCATTATCGATGAGATTGGTTAGGATTTGCTCCAGCCTATCGGCATCAGCCCAAACTGGTGGCAGTCCGTTGGGGATTTTGGTGACCAGTTTATGATTGCGGGCCTTCTCCATTAAGTTGCGGATCACGCGGTGGATTGCTTCCGTTAAATCAATTGCTCGAATTGTGAATTGCAGCTTGCGCGCTTCCAGGCGAGAAACGGCTAAAAGATCTTCCACTAGTCGAGCAAGCCTGTCAGCTTGGTCTTTGATAATGCCTATATATCTTCTTTGTTGTCCTGCATCCAGCCTGTCTCCTGCGCGCAAGATAGTATCGGCGAAACCTTTGATAGAAGTTAAAGGCGTGCGCAATTCATGGCTGACAGTGCTGACAAATTCAGTTTGTGCTTGTTGTACCGAGCTCGCCTGAATTATGTAGAGTACGGTTAAGATACCTTTCCCTGACCCATCGGTATCGCTAATTGGGCTGTGAGTTACCGGAATAGGTAAGTCCATGCCGTTAGGGCAAATCAAAGTTCCGCTATGCAGCTTGTTGTCTTCAGGCGTGGCCATCAGTAGTTGATTGCCGTTTTTCTCTTCCTCGTTCAGGCAACTGCAAGCAAGGATTGAGGAGAGGTTTTGTCCAATAATATCTTTGTTGTCGCGCCCGGTAAGTTTGTTTATTGCTTTATTAGAGGCAACAATTTTCCCATTGCCATCGCTGACTAAAAGGCCGTCGGCGCTGTAATTATTGAAACTCTGGAAAATGTTATCTGATGTTATGGTCAAGTCGAAGACCACCATCCAAATCTGCTATACGCAGGTCCAACCCGGGCCACTAAGGCTAAATTATCACCAGAGTCAGCGATCTTTCTGGATTGGAACCGATATTTTAAGAATTTAGGGTTTATTTCAAGGTTAAGTTGAGGATAGTAAGCAGGCGTTTCTCGTCTGTCAGGTAAAGATAGCCCAAAAGAGCCTCGAAGGCAGTTGCCTGGCGGTATATATCTTGTCCGGATTTGCGGTAATTGCTTGGTTTCAGATTCCTGGCTCGCCGGACTATGTCGGCTTCTGCTTCGGTCAATTGAACGCTTAACTGGGTAAGCATTTCCGCCTGTTGCCCGGCTGATACCCTAAGCGCTGCCTGTTTGTGCAATTGGGCGGCGGTTTTAATGGTGAGGGACTGCCTTTCCCGTTCAAACAAGTGAAAGACGGCATCACCTAAATGTGCCAGCACCTTAAGCGGTACGAGTTTGGCTTTTTCGTCGTCGATTCGCCCTTCGTGGAAGATCATCGTCAGCGAGTCTTTAAAGACGGCAAGAATTTTTCCGCGATTACTTGGAAAGCAAAGTTGGGTAATGCAGAGGCCATTCGATTAGCTCGCCAGGGTTCTTTAATTAGCCGCCAGAGCCATTCTAGGTTGAGCTTGCGCATAAGCTCAGGCGCACGCTTTACGTTGCCGGTCCAGACATCAAAGCTACCGCCTACGCCAATCAGAGTTGCCTTTGGAAAGTAGTTGGTGCGATTCTTGTCTATGAAGAATTCCTGTCTTGGCACTCCTAGAGCGACCAAGACTAAGTCTGGTTCACTTTGAGAAATCTCCGCCAGAATTTCGTCAGCATCTTCAGCAAAATATCCGTGGTGACTTACGCCTAAAGTAATTCCCGGATAGCGCTTTTTCACCACATCCAGAAGCGATGCTAATATTTCCGGCTTGCCGCCGATAAGCGAAACTTTCTTCCCCAATTTGCTGGCTAAGGCCAGGGTAGCATCAGCAAGTTCTATGCCGGGCAGCCTTTCTACGTTGTGCCCAGACAATTTTAACGCCCAGACGACACCGGCGCCATCAGCAATGATCAAGCTGGAATGACGAATAATGCGGTCTAGCTCGCTGTCTTTCTGTGCGGCAATAACCATCTCGGCATTGAGTGTAACTACATTGAGCCCTCTTCCGGAATGCCAGGATGATTCAATTATGGACAGAGCTGTCTGACGATCGATGATATCGACCGGATAACCGAGGACTTTCTCTCGCGATTTACTTATTGCTGACAAGTGTATAGCTGACAAGCTTGTATTCACAGGATGATTAAGCGGCCAGTCACTGCCAAGCCGCATTGTGTAGGTCTATTATACGTCCACATGACTATATTGCCTGACTTACGATGAGAGGATTTTAGCCAAAATGCTAAAGTTCCGGCAGGCAACCTTCTTCAGGGCAATACTTTCTCTGGCTGCCCGGACGGACAATTCCTTTCCCATGGCTAGAGCATTCCTTACCAGGTCGGGCCATTTGGCAATCATTTCGTCCTTGGTTAGATTTAACATGGGCAACTGCAAGTCATCAAGCAGCTGGCTGACTTTGGGATCGTAGTTGATGCCCAGGACAGGACGTCCTGAGGCAATTCCCATAATCAGAGCATGCAGGCGCATGCTAATAAGGAAATTCAACGAGCCTATTATGGACAACCACTGGCTGGGCAATTGACATTGAGTAGAGTCAAATAGAATTGCCTCTCTATTTTTTGCTTGCCAGTATTCGGAAAACTTGGTCAAAACGGGCAAATCTTGTGCCGGCTGCAAGGGCAGAAGCACTATTTTTGTCTCTGCTGTAAGATTTTCATCCAATATGTTTGCCAGCTGTTTTATGTGTTCATCGGTCAAAGCGGGGCTTGGTCTGAGCGATAGACCGACCAGAGGGCCATTGTTGGACAAGGAGTTATTGACTGTATTAGGTTTCAAGCACCAAACAGGATCGGCAGTTGTTTCATGACTGATGAACCAATCGGATAGGAGCTTGTCCGATTCGTGGTCGCGCACGGTTGTGTAAGACGCAACTGAAAGTGCTGATTTGGTAATAGTGCGAGCGAGGATGCTTTTCAGTGGACCTATACCTTGGGCAAAAACAAACACTGGAACATTGAAAGCTTTAGCTAGAAATATTTGCAGACCATAGTAAGCAGGTGAGCCAAATGAATTTGTGTCCTGAAAAAGCCCACCGCCGCCGCTTATGAAGAGTCTGGCTTGTTTTAGACATTTTGCCAGTTCGATGAAATCAAAGCGGTTAATGGAATTGACGTTGTATATATTTTTGGTTGATTGGGGATTGTGTGACAGCACGACTATCTGGTCGGCAGGTATAAGCTCTTTCAGCTCGCCGACGATTGTTTCCAGTATTGCCTCGTCGCCCATATTGTCATATCCGTAGTAACCGGACACGATTACGAGCTTACCTTGGTTGATCTTTTACCCTCCCGCCAAACAACATGTAAATAATATATGCTTATTGACTGTAATTGTAAGTGGTGCGGCAAGTAAAGAGCATGTCAACCGAATGAGCATGTCCAACAAGCTGGAAGCAGTCAGGGTTCTTCAAATAGCCTCGCAAGAAGAATTGACTAAAGCTTTGAAAGAGGCTGCAGTCAACAACGTGGCTATTCTTCCAGGATTGGAAAGGTCTTTGCCCCAAGAGGCAGAAAGTAAGCTTAAGAACAGGTCCTGTGTGTTTCTGGATTTGTCCAAGATGGACAAAGTGCTTGAGCATTGCCCTGAAGACCAAGTAATTAAGGTTGAGACAGGCATCTCTGTCAACAAGCTCAATGAGTACTTACGACATAGCAAGCAGTGGTGGCCTGTATCTGCTCTTGATGATACGGTAACTGTTTTTGATGTAATCAACTCAGGCGAAGGCGGGCCGCTGGATAATCGCTTTGGTGGGCCTCGCCAACTCGTGCTGGGGTTAGATGTCACCCTGGCAACAGGCGAAGTAACCAAATGTGGTGGCAGAGTCGTTAAGAACGTCACCGGTTACGATTTAGTCAAACTGTTCGTTGGTTCGGCGGCTACCTTAGGAGTGCCAACTACTGCTTACCTGCGATTGTATGCTTTACCTGAAACAGAAAAGACAATTGCCTGGTTGAGTAATGACGCAAACGTACTGGTTGATTTGTCCCAACGTCTGACACTATCCGGTCTGCCGTTGTCTTCATTGGAACTAATTGATTCTCATCTGCTCTATGACATGGCCGGTAACGATACTAACCAGGTAGAAAAACTTGGTGTAGTTCTGCATCAAAGGCAGGCAATGTTGTTGGCCCGCTTGCATGGACATGCGGCGGAAGTAGATGAGCTTTTTAACGAGTCCCTGTCCGTAGGTAATCAACTAAAACTGCCGGGCAAGGAACTTGATGCGGAGTTTTCTCAATCCGTATGGATAAAGTTATCTTCGGCAGCGGACTTTCTTGGCAGTCAGTCGCTTGATATTTCAGCTTCTTGGACGCAAATCGGCAGGATTGTCGAGAAATGGCGTGCTGAACACAAATTCTTATTGTGGCAAGCACGGCCAAATATGTCTTTGATCAAGGTATTCGCTCCCGACGTGCCGTCCGCCTTAGAATTGAAAGAAAGTCTCAAGGCGTTTTTTAAGCCGCACGATGAGACATTGGCTATCGCCTTTGCAGACGAAGAATTGGAGAGGGTAATCGAGTTTGTGGGACAAGACACATCTTGTGCCGAGCAATTGAAGAAAGAACTGAAAGCCAAATTTGATCCAAATGGAATACTTAACCCACTAGCTGCGCTGTAATTACGACATGACAAACACAACAAACGAAGAATTGAGCCCTTATAAACTTGATCCGGAACTGCTGGAAGCATGTATACATTGCGGGCTTTGTTTGCCGGCTTGTCCGACCTATCAGGCTACAGGCAGAGAAACGGAATCACCTCGTGGGCGCATTTATTTGTTGAATTTGTGGCAAAGAAACGAATTGGAATTAACGGACAGGTTGGTTGAACATATCGATTCCTGTCTTGGCTGTTTAGGCTGCCAGACGGCCTGTCCTTCCGGTGTGCAGTACGAAAAAATATTGAACCAGGCTCGACCGGCCTTGGCACAGAGTAAGAGTCCTGCTTCTCGTAAGATGATGCGTTACATATTCAGCAAGGTATTGCCTGATTATGGCTTGTTGAGGAAATTGGCGCAGGTCTTGAGACTCTGGCAAAGGACTGGTTCGGACCATGTATTTGATGTGTTGCCCTGGCTAAAAAATATTTTGGGCAAATATAACCAGTGGCGAATTCTCTTGCCGCCCGTGCCCAAGTTTGAACCGTTGCCTAGACAGTCCTGGGCGCCGGGTGAGAAAAAAGGCACTGTGCAGCTTTTTGGCGGTTGCGTCATGGATGTTCTCTACAATCAGGTAAATCATGCTTGCCGTCGTTTGCTTGTCGCGCAACAGCAGGTGGTAAATGTACCGGAGCAAACTTGTTGTGGTGCGCTGGCTTTTCATGCTGGTGAAACGGACATTGTGACTGATCTGGCCAAATTAAATATTGAACTTTTTGAGGCCACCCAAGGACCAATTGTTGTAACCGCCGCCGGGTGTGGTGCCATGCTTAAGGGCTATGGTGAATTACTAGAAAATGACAATGAATGGCATGAGCGAGCCGGCAAGTTTTCTTCTCGGGTTGTGGATATTACAGAGTTTCTCAATAGACACGAGTTTAGTAGTAAACCCAAGGAACTAAAAAAGAAAGTTGCCTATCATGCTGCTTGTCACTTGTATCATGCGCAAAAGGTTACAAGTGAACCTGTGCAATTATTGGAAAAGGTTGCCGGACTCGAGCTTATCCCGCTCACTGATGCTGAACAATGTTGTGGCAGTGCCGGTATCTTCAACCTCACGCATACCAATTTAAGCATGAAAGTCTTGGCGCCGAAAATTGCCCATATCAAAGAGAGTGGTGCGGACACAGTAGTGACCACTAATCCTGGGTGTCTGATGCAGTTGGAAGCCGGCATAAAAGAGGCCGGATTATCCGTTAAGGCCGTGCATTTAGCCGAACTTTTAGATCAAGCATATTCGGCCGAAGACTAATTACTGGCTGCCGCCGCCTGTTGCTGTTGTGGAAGCAGAAATGCGGTTAAGTAATTCAACAATGGCTGAGGCTTGTTGTTGATTTAGGTATGAAGCACGCCCGTCTATCAAGCGTTCCTTTTGTGCCAATTGGGAAATGGAGAATTGACTGGTTGTTTGTTTTCCCTCGGCATTGATGTCCATCTGCTGACCGCTTGGTAGAGAGAGTTTTTTTCCGTGCAAAACAATAATTACGACAGACTTGCCGCTTCCTTCAATTGCTTGAACGGAAAGCATGTTCTTATCCAAGCTGATTAATGCTGATGTGCCCGACGGCAAAATGACATTTGCTAAGGGTGTTTGGAAAGACAGTTCTGCTTGGCGGTTGCAGGCAAGCAATTTCCCTTCCTCAAGGGTAAATTGCCTTCCGTGCACCGACTTGAAACGAGTACCGTGTTGGCTGACCACAAAACTACCTTCAAATTTGTTGTCGGGAGAAATTTCCTTTGGCAAGGATTGCTCACTTGTGGACTGCGGGCAAGTCCAAAAGAGAAATTGCATATTTTCTTTTGGTGGATTCAAATGCACGGTTGGAGCGAGAAAGTCTGAATACAAAATGGCAGTCTTAAGCTTGTTGTGCTCGGCGGTTTCTTCCTTGTTTTCCTTGGTCTGCAAATTTTTGGAGTCGTAAAGACTTTCGCCTGCTATGCTCCTGGTCTTTCTTTCAGCTTCCTTCTTAACCGTGTTTTCCGGATCAAGCTCGTTAAGAGCCGGTGTTTTTTGTCCGATTGCCAACTTGCTTGCTTTCTTGTCCGGTTTGCCTTTAGGTTTTGTCTGGCTGACTGTCCCGTCTGTGTTAATTACGGGCGGGGGCAAATTGAGCTCTGACCTGACCGTTATGGGTCTGTCAGGCATCCTTGAAGAAGCTGCCAGCTTTATTAACAAGGATATGATGCTTATGCTGGGGTAATTGGGAGACGGATCGGAGTTCAGGAAATAAACTTGCTGGGGCAAATAGTGAGCCAGGAGCTTGATCATGCTGACAACGGCGGTTGACTCCGTTAGATCGTAAGTGGGCTCGTTGACATCTTCGGCACTAGGTCTGGCCGGTTCCAGGCGCTTTTCAGCCTGAACAGTACCCACTGGCAGCCGGAAGGCGTCTGCCGGGGGCAGCGCCGCCGACAACACAAGGGTTGCCGCCATCAGTGCAGTTAATATGTTTATTCTCACAAATAATATGTACCCCTCAGCACTCTCGTGTAACGACCCCCATCTATAATTGAGCTTTGTATATTTAGCAACCTCGGGTGAGGAGTCACGTCAGTGTCAAATAAGGTTTCGCAGGACGATATATTTACAGGCGATC